>CAIXOY010000168.1 GCA_903921135.1 uncultured Gammaproteobacteria bacterium | reverse complement strand
GCCAGCGATGAAACAGATACAAGCCGCCGCCGCGACCTCCCGTGAGCGTGAGCGTCTCGGGCGCCTGAACGGTGCCTACCTTGCGGGGCTGCTGCGATTGCAACTCACCGAATTCGCCACCGCAGCCGTACCGCAAGGGCTCGGCGCCACCGCACGCGCAGGCGTGTTCATCGCCGGCGGCTGGGAGGTGGTGAACGGCCGCATGGCGCTCGGCTCGCTGATCGCCTTCGCGAGCTACCTCGGCATGGCGATGGGCCCGGTGCAGACATTGCTCGGCGTGTACATGGGCTTCAACCGCGTCAAGGTGAGCCTGGACCGCGTGCGTCACCTCACGGACGCGCAACCCGACGTCGAAGACACCGGCGCTCTCCCGCCCCCTGCCCGCCCGCCGCGCATCCGCCTCGAGCATCTGTACTTCGGTCACGGCGAAGGCACGGCGCTGCTGCGCGATCTGAGCCTGGACATACCGCCCGGCAGCCGTGTGGGGCTCTGCGGTCCCTCAGGCAGCGGGAAGACCACGCTCGCAGACCTTCTGCTCCGGTACTTCGACCCGGGATCCGGCCGCATCCTGCTTGACGGACATGAGCTGCGCGAGCACGCACTGGAGCCGTGGCGCAGGCGCGTGGCGCTCGTGAGCCAGGAGGTGGTGCTCTTCCGCGGTTCATTGCTCGATAACCTGCGATACGCAAACGCAGAGGCGAGCGAGGAGGAGGCTGTTGTCGCGTTGGCGCGGGCACAGTTGCAGGAATTCGTGGCGCGCCAACCCGAAGGCATCCACACACAGATCGGCGAGCGTGGCGCGCGGCTCTCGGGTGGCGAGCGCCAGCGCCTCGCGATCGCACGCGCGCTGCTGCAGGACCCCCTGCTGCTGATACTCGACGAGGCGACGTCTGCGCTTGACCCCACCACCGAACAGGAACTGCTCGAGGCGCTGGACGGGCTCTTCCCGGGCGTCACGCGGCTCGTGATCAGCCATCGTGAAAAGCCGCTGGAAAGCGCCGACATACTGCTCGAACTGCGCGACGGCGAGCTGCGCCGCATCGACGCATGATCCTGGTCGGCATCGCGGATAGCGGCATCGACGGACCCGCAGCGGCGAGCGTGCGCGCGCGCGCGGATTTCAGCGATCAAGGCAGCTCTGCTTCGGAAAACACCATGCGCGACGGCGCCCGGCACGGCAGCGCCATAGGCGCGGTGATCGCCGCGATCGACGGCGTGGCACTGCTGGATGCGCGCATCTTCGATGCCCGCTTGCGCGCCGGCACGGCCCAGGCGGCAGCTGCCATCGACTGGCTGGTAGCCCGTGGCGCGCGCATCCTTAACCTCAGCTTCGGGATGCGCGAGGACGACCGGCTGCTGCGGGAGGCCTGCCATCGCGCGCTTGAGGCAGGCGTACTGATCGTGGCGTCTGTGCCCGCGCGCGGAGAGCCGGTGTTTCCCGGGTCCTACCCGGGCGTGATCCGTGCGACAGGCGACGCACGCTGCACAGACGGTGCGATTTCCTGGCTGGGCACCGCGCAAGCGGATGCCGGTGGCGCACCGCGCACGCCCTGCGGGCGCGTGGCGGGGGCAAGCGCGGGCTGCGCGCACGTAAGCGCGGCACTCGCCCACCTCATGGTTCAGTGCCCCGAAGCGGGCCGACAGGCGTTGTTGGAGGCTCTGCGCGCCAGCGCACGGCACCACGGCCCGGAGCGGCGGCTGAGCTGAGAGGCATCTGCCTCTGCTGACCCTCCCACGCCAGGCATGATTCACAGCATGCACAATCCCGGGCATGCTCGCCGGGTTATCTGCGCATCCGGAGACACACCAGCCATGAAACGCCGCGACATGCTCCGCACCGCCGTCGGTGCTGCCACCGTTCTGGCGGCTGCAGCCGAGGCATCGGCATCGCAGCCGAAGAAATCCGGCTCAGGTCACGGCATCTTCGATGTGGTCGTGATCGGAGCTGGCGTCTTCGGTGTGTGGACCGCCGAGCATCTGCTGCGCGCCGGGCGCTCGGTGCTTCTGCTGGATGCCTGGGGCCCCGGGCACAGCCGCGCAACCTCGGGCGGCGAGACGCGCCTGATCCGCATGAGCTACGGCGCGAACGAGCTCTACACGCGCTGGACAATGCGCTCTCTGGACGAGTGGAAGGCGCTCGCGAAAGACAGTGGCGAGCCCATCTTCAACCGCACGGGTGTGCTGCGCATGGGCCCCGCGGGTCATCCCTACATCACGGATTCCGAGAAGACGCTGAAAGCGCTCGGCGTGCCCTTCGAGCATCTGGACGCCGCGGCGCTCGCGCGGCGTTTTCCGCAGATCGGCATGGAGCAACTCGGCGCAGGGCTCTTCGAGCCGGACAGCGGCGTGCTGCTCGCACGGCGCGGCATACAGGCAGCCGCTGAACGCTGCAGCACGCGCGGTGCAAGCGTTCTGGTGGATGCTGCGCTCCCGCCTTCGGGAGGCGGCGAACTGCGCGAGCTGTCCACGGCATCGGGCGCCCGCTATCGCGGGAAACAGTTCGTGTTCGCCTGCGGGCCCTGGCTGCCCAAACTGTTTCCCGCGCTGCTCGGCAAGCTGATCACCGTGCCCAGGGCCGAAGTGTTTTTCCTGGGACTGCCCGGCGGAGACAGACGCTTCGCCGCGCCCGATATGCCCGGCTGGATCGACGAGACATCCGACACCTACGGCACGCCCGACATCGAGTACCGCGGGTTCAAGGTCGGGATCGACCCGCCACGCGCGCCCTTCGACCCGGACACCGCGGTTCGCGTGGTCTCGGAGGAGTCGATCGCGCGCATGCGCGCCTATGTGCGCAAGCGCTTCCCGGGGCTCGCAGACGCACCCGTCGTCGAGACGCGCGTATGCCAGTACGAGGAAACCGCAAGCGGCGATTTCCTGATCGACCGGCACCCCGGGTTCAGCAATGTGTGGATCGCGGGCGGCGGCTCGGGCCACGGCTTCAAACTGGGCCCCTCGGTGGGCGAATACGTGGCAGAGCGTGTGCTGACAGGAGACGCGCCAGACCCGCGCTTTGCCATCGCCACGCACCAGCGGGGGGCACGCCGCGCGGTCGACTGAGGCCCGCTCAGCCTTCGCTCATCCACTCCCGCAGTGCGGCGAATTGCGGCCTGAACCAGGCGATGATCCGGCCGCAGGGAGGAGCCGACGCCGTGTCGGCCCAGGGCGCCATGCCGTGCAGCAGCTGACGGTGGAACACACAGGCCTCACCGGGCTGCAACTCCAGCACCACGCGCAGGCAGCGCTCGAAGACCTCACGCCGGGCCGCGGCGTAGATGGCCGTGAGATCCACCTCGCTCCAGAGCTCAGGCGGGATGCCATCGAAGGCACGCCTGAAGGCCTCGCGCATGATGGTCTGCGAGCCCTCCCACAGCACCGTGGGTGAGGCGCCACCTCCTCCGCTCGCAATCGCAATGCCCAGGATCCACGCATGAGGCTCGCGGAGAAAACGCTGCCGCGGCGCGCCCTCTGCCAGCAGACCATCGACGTGCGCAGCGTCGCGGTCACGGCGAAAGGCAAACGCCGCCCCGCTCTCGCCCGCCATGGGTTGCGGATAGCCGGGGTAGCAGATCGAGATCTGTGCGCGGTGCAGCGGCAGCGCGCCTTCCGCCAGCATGAAAGTGAAATCACGCGCGGCGCCGCAAAGATCAGGACCATCGCCGACGCGACCATCTGCGTCGTTCGGCAGCACATCGACACCGACGAACCAGCTGCCACCGCAACGCCTCCAATGCGCGTTGGCGGAATCCATGGCCGCATCGACAGCCGCGGGAAAGGCATGCGCGGCCCAGGCCAGCACCGCCGGCTCCGCAGGAAAACGCAGCCAGCCATCGCGGCGGAATCGGGTGAGAGGATCCATCATCGGCGATGGCGACTGGCCTGGGCTCAGGCGGGCTCCGCTGCGATGCGGCGCAGCGCCTGCTCGAAAACCTCTACCGGCTGCCCACCGGAGATGAGGTACTTGCGGTTAACGATCACGGCGGGAACGGAATTGATTCCCGCTCCGGTGAAAAACGCCTCGCGCTCGCGCACGGCGTCGGTGTACCGGCCGCTG
>CAIXOY010000167.1 GCA_903921135.1 uncultured Gammaproteobacteria bacterium | reverse complement strand
GGCGTGGCCGCGGCCCTCGACAACCGCCGCCTCGGTCTGATCGACAACTGGCTGCGCCACGTGCAGGACATCCACAAGAAGTACGGCCCGCGTTTCGAAGGCCTCGACTCGCGCGAGAAATCCGTCGATCGCCTCTGCGAACTGAACGTGATCGAGCAGGCGCTGAACGTCTGCCAGACCACCGTCGTGCAGGATGCCTGGGCCCGCGGTCATCAGGTCACGGTGCACGGCTGGATCTACCGCCTGCAGGACGGGGAACTCCGCGACCTCGGCGCCTCCGCCTCCTCTGCCGAAGACGTCGAGGCAGCCATACAGCGCGCCTGCGACCGGCTCTCCGCGTCCTGATCCGGTGATACAGCTCTCGGGCGTGCGGCTCGCGCGGGGGCCGCGCATTCTCCTCGAGGACGCGAGCCTCACGCTGCACACCGGCGAGCACGTGGGCATCATCGGTGCCAACGGCTGCGGCAAGTCCACGATGTTTTCCTTGCTGCGCGGCGAAATGCACGCCGATGCGGGCGATGTATCGGTGCCGCCCGCCTGGCGCATCGCCTCGATGGCGCAGGAGGTCGCGGCGAGCGACCGCAGCGCGCTGGATTTCGTGCTCGACGGTGATACGGAGTACCGCACGCTGGAAGCGCGCATGGAACACGCCGAGGGCGCGGAGATCGGCGAACTGCACGCGCGCTTCGGTGCGATCGACGGCTACCGCGCCCCCATGCGGGCGCACGAGTTGCTGGACGGCCTGGGCTTCGCGCCGCAGGATCGCCTGCGCGCCGTGCGCGAGTTCTCGGGCGGCTGGCGCATCCGGCTCGCGCTGGCACGCACGCTGATGTGCCCGAGCGAGCTCATGCTGCTCGACGAGCCCACCAACCACCTCGACATCGACGCCCTCGTCTGGCTCGAAGCGTGGCTGCAGCGCTACCCGGGCACGCTCCTGATCATCTCGCACGACCGCGAGTTCCTCGACAACGTCGCCACGCGCATCGTCTCTTTCGAGGGCACGAAGCTCTCGGCCTGGCGCGGCAACTACTCGGCCTTCGAACTGCAGCGCGCCGAGCGCATCGCGGCCCAGCAGGGCGCCTTCGAGAAGCAGCAGACGCGCATCGCCGAGATCGAGCGCTTCGTGGCGCGCTTCAAGGCCAAGGCCACCAAGGCGCGCCAGGCGCAGAGCCGCGTGAAGGAGCTCGAGCGCATGACGCGCATCGCGCCGGCGCACATCGACTCGCCCTTCTCGCTGCGCCTGCCCTGCTCCGAGAAAGTCTCCACTCCGCTCCTCACCGTGGCGCGCGCCACGCTGGGGCACGCCGGCGCGCCGATCCTCTCGGGCGTCGAGATCGGCATCATGCCGGGCGAGCGCACGGGCCTGCTGGGCGCGAACGGCGCGGGCAAGTCCACGCTGATCCGCTCGATCGCGGGCGAGTTGCCGCTTCTCGCGGGCGAGCGCCACGCGGGCGAGCACCTGCGCGTGGGCTACTTCGCGCAGCACCAGCTCGAGGCGCTCGACCACAGCGCCTCGCCGCTGCTGCACGTGCAGCGCATCAGCAAGGAGGCCTCCGAGCAATCGATCCGGGATTTCCTGGGCGGCTACGGTTTCCACGGCGAGCAGGCCACGGCCACGGTGGGGCGTTTCTCGGGTGGCGAGCAGGCGAGGCTCGCGCTCGCGCTGATCGCCTGGCGCAAACCGAACCTGTTGCTGCTCGACGAGCCCACCAACCACCTCGATCTCGAGATGCGCCACGCGCTCACCGTGGCACTGCAGGAATACCCGGGCGCGGTGCTGCTGGTCTCGCACGATCGCCACCTGCTGAAGAACACCGTGGACGCCTTCTGGCTGGTGCAGGACGGCTGCGTGCGCGAGTTCGACGGGGATCTGGAGGACTACCGCAAGCTCTCGCTGGAGCGGCACCGCTCCGCGCCGGATGCAGCAGCCGGCAGCGCCGCCACCTCAGCCCCCGCCGCGCGCGAGAACCGCCGCTCCGCTGCCGAGCGACGTGAGCAATTGCGCCCGCTCAAGCAGCGCATCGCCACGCTCGAGCGGCAGATGGAGAAACACCAGCAGGAACTGCGCGCCCTCGAAGAACGCCTCGCCGATCCGGCGATCTACGAGAACAGCCGCAGCGCCGAGCTGCAGCAACTGCTGCGCACGCAGGGCACTCTGCGCCAGCAGTTGGAGGAGAACGAAGAAGCCTGGCTCACCGCGAGCGAGGAACTGGAGCGGGAAACGGGCTGAAAGCGGCTCAGCCCGCGGCAGGCGCCGAGAGCGCTGCCACGGCATCGGCCAAGTCGGTGTACACCTTCAGCACGCCGGTGAGCCCGGCGAGCGTCAGCACCTCCATCACGCGCGGCTGAGGATTGAGCAGCACCACATCCCCACCGCGGGCACGCGCGGCCTTGGCGGGCACCAGCAGGCTGCGGATGCCGAGCGAGGCAAGGAAGCTCACTTCGGAGAGATCGACCACCACGCGCGCACCCTGCGTGGCCACGCGCGCGGTGAAGGGAAGGTCGATCACGCGGGCGCCGGCGAGGTCGAGCCTGCCGGAGAGTTTCGCGAGCGTGATGCCGCCGTCGATTTGCTCGAATCCGAGTTCCATGCGTGTTCTCTCGTGGATGGCGGCATGCTAACGGGCCGACTGCGCTGCCAGCAATGAGCGCGGAGACTGGATCGCCCATGTGACAGTTCCGTGACCATGAGACGGCGGCCCGATCAGCGGCCACCGGCGGTAAGGGCTGCCGCCTCTTCGGGGCTGCGCAGCACGCGGGGGCGGATCAGCACCATCAGCTCCGTCCTCCCGCTCTCGCGCGTTTTCGCATCAAGTGCGGTGGCGGGCCCTGGCAGCGCGGCAGCGCCCGCGCGGCTCGCGCTGCCCGCGGTTTCCTGCAGCCCGCCGAGCAGCACAGCGCCGCCGTCACGCAGGCTCACCGTGGTCTGCAGGCGGCGGCTGCGGATGGTGGGCGAATCGATGCCACTGCTGGCCGTCTCTCGCGCACTGGAGAGCTCCTGCAGCACCTCCAGTTCCACACGATCACCCGCGAGGACGGTAGGCCGGACCGCGAGGGAAAGCCCGGTGTGCCGGTACTCCACTGCGCTCACCAGAGGCGCATCGGGGCGGCGCGTGGAGCGCGAGGACGAGGCCACGACGGGGATCTCGTCGCCGACCTCGAGCCTCGCCTCGTGTCCGCTCGCCACCACCAGACGCGGCCGCGCACGGATCGCGGCGCGGGTGTCGGCCGCGAAGAGCGCCAGTGCGGCACGCACTGTGCTGCCGTCGCGCAGCAGGAGGTTGAAGCCGTCCTGCCCTAGCCCGAGGCCGCTGCTGCCGAACGAGACCTCGTCGCCGTGGATGCTGCCCGAGGCGAGCCACTCGAGCCCGCTTCCCGCGTTGCGGTCGAGCCGCACATCGACCAGCAGCACCTCCACCAGCACCGAGGCAACAGGCAAGTCCATCGCGCGGATCTGTGCCACCAAGCGCCGCCATTCCACTGCAGGCCCGCGGAACACGACGGCGTTGCGGTTCCTGTCAGCCGCCAAGGCGGGGCGTGACGGTTGTGGCGACCTTCTGGTACTCGCGGAGGCAGTGGAATCCGCACCACCATCATCCGGCGGCGGGTCGGCAGTCTCGTCAGGAGGCAACGAAGCCGCGATAGCGGAGGCAGAAGGCGGCGTTGTGTCCACAAGGCCCTGAAGCACATCGACAACCACATCTGCCTGCATATGCTCCAGAGGCCAGGAAAAGATGCCACTGCCCACGGTGTCTGCGGCCGGCCGATCGATGTGGCGCGCCCATTCGGCGGCATGGTCAGCCAGCCCCTGGCGGGCAGCAAACACGAGCACGACATTCTGCGTGAGCATCGGCATGACCATCACCGAAGAGACAGGAGAGCGTTCCTCGGCAGCGATGCCTTCCGACTGGAGAATCGCCACGAGATCACGCGCCAGGCTATCGGCAGGGACATGTCGGGGCACGATCTTCAGCGAATGCCGGGCGGCGAACCGCGGCTGGTCCAGAACCTCCAGCATGCGCAACGCCTCGGCCACGATATCCTCGGGTCCCGAGAGCAGTACCGTGTTACCGACGGTGTCCTCGTCGACGTTGAAACCCCGGGATGCCAGGTTTTCAGCCAACCAGACTCCCACCTTTACCGGGCCCACGAAGCGCAAGGGCACCTGCACGAACAGATCCTGATCGGGGTAAGGGTTGCTGCTCCCCGGCAGCCGGGGAATTCCAGGCGTTTTTCTGGCAGGGTCGCGCGCGAAGAACAGGACTCCCTCGTTGAATTGGATGGCAATCCCCCGGGCAGAAAGAATGCGACGACCGATCAGGAAAAGCTGTCGGCGGGAAACAGCAGAACCGAGGCGCAAGTTCACAGGCTCCTCATCGGCCTGAACATCCGGCGCCAGCACGATCTCGAACCCCAGCGTTCCCGCGAACACTCTCTGGATGAAAGCGGCGAGCGGCAGGCTGCCCAGCGCGGGCTTCGCATCCGGCCCCGAGAGATGTAGCTCGATGCCCGGAGACAAGGTCTCCGCGCCTGCAGGCACGGCCCACATCCCTGCCTGCAGCAGGAAAAGCACCATGACGATGTGTAACGCACGCGCGGTAGCGGGGATGAGTGGCATCAGACGGGCCCGGCGGGTAAGCGGAATCCGGGAACTATCCGGCATCCGGAGGCTGCGGTGAAGCAGCGCGGGCCTGCACAAAAAAACCCCGTGGACCTTGCGGGACACGGGGTTTCCGGATGTCGCAGATTCGAGGGAGCCAGCGTCACACGGAACGTTGGCTGCCCTGCGGGAAGGTCAGACCCTCACGCACTGCGAGATCTTGAGCGGGCCGGGAATCTGGCCGGTGAGGAACAGGTAGCCCTTGCCAGCGCCGATCGTGGTCGTCCCGGCCGAGTAGCTCCCGGCAGCGGCCTTGCCATACGGAGCGGCAAGCAGGGCGCGCAGGTTGAACGTGTTCTGACCGTTGCCCGCCGCGTTGGCAAGGAGGTAAGACACGGCAACGATGGGGTAGGACGCGTAGTCACCGCTAGCAGACAGCGGCGAGGTGGCGTAGCTGTCCGGATCCGCCAGAAGGACACAACCGGGGCGCGGCGGGGCAACGATGTCTTGCATCACCGGACGCCCGTTCGCGTCGAGGCTGCTGGCGATCACCTTGTCCGTGACGACGTTACCCAGGTTGAAGGTGGCGGGGTGAACCAGCGGGTTGCGGCGGATGAAGGCCTTGCCGGTTGCGGGGTTGATGCCGTCCTTCAACACAATCGAGGCGAACTTGAGCGAGATCGACGGGTTGAGGCGGATCCGCTCGGAGGTGTCAGCGACGTCGGCGTAGCCGATCGCACCGTCGGTATTGGAGACCGTTGTGGTGACACCGCCGTTTTGCGGCGAGGCGATGGACCCCGTCGGAGCCGCTACCGGGAAGGCCGAAGAGAAGGTCTGGTTGGTCTTGAAGCCGGTAACCGCGACCGGTGATGCGGTGGGGCAGACCTTCGACAGGTGGTTGCTGAAAGCGAAGGAAGTACCACTGCCGTCACTGCGGTAGACGACCTTGATGGGCTTCGAGGGGAAGGGCCCGAGTTGGCGCCAGTCGGTGATGTCACCGGAGAAGATGCGGCAGATCTTGGACTCCGAGAGTGCCAGCGACGCCGCCTGCACTGACGGGTTGTTGTAGATCACTGCGATCACCGCGCCGATTGCGGGAAACTGCACAGGCTGCACCCGCGCCGGCTTGTTCGTGAGAAAGGCCGAGAACTCGCTCGCGCTCAGCGGCGAATCAGAGCCGACGTAGGACGCCTGCACACCAGAAGGCGCACCAAATCCTGTCACGCTGGACGTACCGGCATCCGGGCAGGCGTTGGACGCGCTGACCGTAGGATCGCCAATCAGGACTTTTTTGCCGGTGCCGCTGCCCGTTTGGCAATAGGACACTGCAGGGCGCGTGGTGGTGCCGGTGAAGAAGCCGATCGGAAGTGCGGTTGTCGAGGCAGTGTACTGGCCGAACAGGGAGCCAGCGTCACCCGCGGTGCTGAGGCGAAGCGCGGGAGAGGGAGTGAACCAGGAACTGCCAACGTAGGCGGTCGCGGGCAAGGATGCGCCACCACCGTAGAGGGTGGTGCTCGGCGCTGCGGACGAGATGGCGGGCACGAGCATGGCGGCGGCGAGGGCTGCGGCCAGACTGCTGCGATTCTTGACTCTGGATTGCATGGGGTTCTCCCGATGGCATGAGGGTTGAGTGCCACCGGAGCGCAAGGGAAGGCGCCGGGGCTCCACGCATGATCGGCGGGCTTTGTTGCTCTTTCGTGACGCAAATGTTGCAAAAAGAAGAACCCGCGCGCCCCGGTGAGGAACGCGCGGGTTCGGAGAGCTGCGATCCCGCCGGCTGCGTTGCCGGGAGTGTGACGTCCTGTCACACGGGATCGCGTCAGACGCTTGGGAAACCGATCAGGGAACGATGCAGTTCTTGATCGTGGTCTTGGTCGGGTTGGGGAAACCCGCCAGGTAGGAGAAGCCGCGGGCCGGTGCGATCGTGGTGGTGCTGCCCGAGATCGTGCCGGCGATGGTGCCATCTGCGGAGGGCGGGGTGATCGCGCCGAAGAAGCCTGCAGCGAGTGCCTGCAGGTTCAACGCGCTCTCGCCGTTTCCGGCGCTGTGGAACGTCATGTAGGAGACGGCCATGATCGGATAGCTGGCGAAATCGCCGGTAGCGGTAAGAGCGGCCGTCGCGTAGCTGTCAGGCTTGGCCAGCAGGATGCAGGACGCCTTCGGCGGCACGGGGCTCAGGGTCACGAGCGTCGGACGGCCGTTGGCATCGTTTGCACCGAGCACCCGGTCAACCACGACACCACCGGTCGCAATCTTGAACTTCTTGGAGATCTTCGCCGGGCTCTTTGCCTTGTACTTCTTGCCTGTGGCGAGGTTGGTGCCCTCGCCAGCGGCGAGCGTGAAGTACTGGACTTCCTTCAGGGCAGGGTTAAGCGACGCGCGGTCAACAGCATCGGAAACGTCTGCATAACCGATGGCGCCGTCGGTGGCGGCCACAGTGGTCAGAACGCCGTTGTTACCCGATGCACTGATGGCCCCGTTCGGAGCCACCCCGCCCGGGAATGCCGAGAGGAACGTCTGCTGGGTGGAAAAGCCGGTGACAGCCGTGGGTGTCGCGGTGGGGCAAACGAAGGACAGGTGGTTACTCATGCCGAAGGAGGTGCCGCTGGAATCGGAGCGGTAGACAACCTTGATCGTCTTGGAGGGGAACGGACCAAGCTGGTTCCAGTTGCTGATCGCGCCGGAGAAGATCTGGCAGACCTTCGAGAGCGTGATCGTGGGGGCTGCAACGCCGATCGATCCACCGGTCTGGGCGTTGTTGTACACAACACCGATGGAACCGGCCACGACCGGGACCTGCACGGGCTGAACGTGAGCTGCGGCCTTGTTGGTCAGGTAGGCGCTGTAATCGGACTGCGTGAGGGGAGAGTCGGTGCCGGCAAAGTCGGCATCCACGGTCCCGGCAGGCGCGCCGAAGCCGGTGGGGGTGCTGGCGAAGTCAGGGCAGGTGCCCGTTACCACGCGGCTGCTGTTTCCGGTCAGGACGTTCTTGCCGGTGCCGCTGCCGGTCTGGCAGTACGAGACGGCAGGACGGCTGGTGGCACCTGCGGGGAAGGGGATCAGCGACTGTGCTGCGGTGGAGGCAGTGTAGGCACCGAAGTAGGAGCCGGTAGCGCCTGCCGACGTAAGGCGGGGCGAGACGGTGGGCACAGGGCCACCGACCGGACCTACGATGAACTCATTGCCGTGCCAGGCGCTGGCCGGGAACGTAGCGCCACCGCCGTAGAGCGTGGTGGCCGGGGCGGCGAACGTGGCCAGCGGGGCCAGCGCGACAGCCGCTACTGCTGCGGAAAGAATCTTGAAACGCATGGATCTGTCTCCGGGAAAAAGTGGGTATCTAGGCAACCGTTGCGGCGGGTAAGTCGCTAGCAGACGCCCTGGCAACACGCGCAACTTAGCGACCGGATATGTCCATAGATTTACCGAATTGCGACAGAACGCACATTTCTGCGGGACGGGAAAAGAAAATCCGGATTGCGGGTCTGCGTGAGACCGGCTGGCGGCTAACCGCCGAAGCCGAGCACTTCCACCGTGATGACCAGTGGCGATTTTTCCTGCTGCCGCGAGTTGCCCATCTGTGTGGCAGTCTGCGAGACAGAGGCCGCAACGGAACCCGCCGCACCGAGCGCGCCGGTATCTACAAGTCCCGTGGGCACGCCCACGGAGCCACCCGACACGGAGATGTTGTCGGCGTTCGCCACCTTGAACGCAGCGACGTTCAGGCTGCCCGACACGCGGATGCCCGCGTCTCCCGCATCGACGGTGCCGCGCGGGGCAATCAGGTTGGCAATGCCGGAGGGCGCGCCTGCGCGCGTCTGCAGCACCGCGATGCCCGCACCGCTCACCTGCGATTTCGCGTCGACGATGCAGAAGTGGTCGAAGTCGCAGACGAAGGACGGCGGCGGAATCTCGGAGCTCGTCTTCGCACCCTTGCCCGCGTTGATGTCGCCGTTCGAACTCCAGATGATCACGTCGCCGCCCTGCTCCGTGAAAATGCGGCTCTGCGCGAGCAGCACGTTCTGGTCGGTGAAGACGCGGATCGCGCCCTGCTCCAGCGTGAGGATGCCCTGATTGTTCGGCCCGATGCCGGCCGTGGCGCGCGAGGCCGGTACAACGGGCGGTGCCGAGGCACTGCCCACGACCACGCTGCCGCCCGGCCCCACCACCAGGATGTCGCCGCCGCGCTGCGTTTGTACGGTGGATCCGCGCATATCGAGCCGGCCCGTGGACACCGTCTTCTGCGGTTCGCCCGGGCGCAGCGTGGTGTCGTACGAGGTGTAGCCGTAGGCCGCGGGGAAGAGGCTGCCGACTGCACCGAAACCCCGTCCGTACTGCTGCGCGAAACGGCTGTCGATGTTGTTGTAGTCGAGACCGGTGCGGTTGAGGATGTCGAAAAACACCCCGTACACGAGCAACTGCCGCTGGTACTCCGGCAACTGCCGGAAACGCTCCCAGGCCTCGGCGGGCGTGAGATCCACGCCCGTGTCTGCCACACCCTCGCGGCGCAGCCGATCGCGCTCCACCGTCTCGACGAAGTCGACCAGCCGCTCGCTGTAGTCGGGCGTACCGAGCGCGTCCTCGGGGTTCGCGGGATCGTGCAGCACGGACGGATCGATGTAGGTGTCCGCAAAGGCCTCGAGTGCCACGCCCGGCGCGGTACCGAAGGCAAGCAGGATCGCCGCACCCTCGCGGTCGAGGTAGGCATTGTTCTGGTTGCCGACGGTGCGGATGCCCGGGTAAGTGGCGTTGTTGGGACGCAGATAACCGTTGTCGAGGGCTTCGTTCGCCGAGGTGATCGGGCCGAGGTTGCGCCCTGCTTCCACCACCAGCGTGCCGGGCCCGCCGAGTTCCACGAAGGCAACGCTGCGCTCGGGCGCGAGCGGCGTGTTGTAGAAGTCCCGGCCGGCACGGATGCGCGTGACATCGGATGCGTAGAGGTGCTGGCCGCGCAGGCTGAGGTCGAT
>CAIXOY010000166.1 GCA_903921135.1 uncultured Gammaproteobacteria bacterium | reverse complement strand
CCGCCGCGCTGCCCGCCGCGGACGGCCCCTACCGCCCCGCAGCAGGGCAATTCCCTTCAATCGAGAAGGCCCACACCTACCGGGGCGAGCTCGTGTTCGTCGACCACGTCAACCGACGGGGCAGTCTCCGCGTGCTGGGCGTCGGCGTGTTCCGCCGCAACGATCCTCACCCCTTCGCGATGCTACCCTACGGCATGGTGCGCTACCACGGCGCGCCCGCCGATCTCCGCGATATCCCACTCGGCACCATCATGCGGGTCACGGCCTACCTCCCACCCGACCCGAAGCTCTCCTCCGTGCCCGTGCTACCCGTCGACAATAAAGACCGCGACGCGAACCACTATCGTGGCATCGGCGTCTTCCCGGCCGAGAATCACGTGCTGCTGCTCGAAGACGAACCCAGCTACTGCCTGCGCACCGGGCAGACTTGGAAACTCAAGGAAGTCGATCTGCAAAAAGATCCGGGCATGGCCATCGCCACCCTCGGACCCAAGCAAGGCAGCGCAGGCATGGCCACCGAAGAGAAGATCACCTTTGATCACTCCGCCCGCATCTGGCGCGGACGCGAGCGCCTGACCATCGCCGAACTGATCGCCGAGGGCAGCTGGCCCGCTGTCGGCAAAAAAGCTCTCGGCGACCAAGCCGTCCTGCTCGTGCTCACTTGGAAGCCCTGCCCGGACGGCATCTTCCTCCGACTTCATATTGCAGATATCTGGCTCGATGACACCTCGATCCAACGCTCCGCCCAAAATCAGACGGAGACCCACAAGGCCTTCATTCGCAGCCGCTGGATGCCCGCCTGGGTGGACGCCGTCGAGTATGGCACGTTCGGTCGCGCCACCGCGACCGTGACGTTGTTCGGCGGCATGGATCCGGCGCTCTACGCCGACTTCCAGAAAGGAAACCCGGCGCTGATCAATGCGGCCGAGAATACCTTGAAGCACGCCGGCGGCCACTACGGCCCTGGGCACATGGCCTCCAAAGGCCCCATCGTCGAGGTCATCACACTCCCCGGAGCGGCACCCACGGGCAGCAGTGGCATCCAAGTGCGCATGGAGACCGATCTCATCATCGAGGGTATTCGACCCGGCAAAGTCGTCCGAATCCGCCCCGCCGCCTGGCCGGCGGTCGACCTTCCTCGAGAGGAATATCTGGGCGACGGCGGCAGACTG
This sequence comes from uncultured Gammaproteobacteria bacterium, assembly GCA_903921135.1. GTDB lineage: Bacteria > Pseudomonadota > Gammaproteobacteria > Pseudomonadales > UBA5518 > UBA5518. The sequence goes on along the minus strand of CAIXOY010000166.1, from coordinate 401 downwards.
GAAGACCGCTTCCCCTCGCCGGCCATCTTCCCAGATTACGTCCGTTGAGCATGAGGCAGGAGGCAGATCAGTGAAACGTTCTGCGTTCTTCGGTGTTCTCAAATGACGGTGAACGGACCAGCCGATGGGCGCCAATCATGGTGGCAAAGCGCTATTTCGAAACATCACCGTGGCCGCCGATCATCAGCGCGAATCGCTGTATTCCTGCTCCTTCGGCGTCTTGAAGGAGAGCGGTAGGCAGTTGGATAGTTCGGCGGCTTCTTCGATGATTTTTAACTTTTTTCACGGCGTCTTCGCTGAGCAGCGGCTTGACAATATGTCAGCAGGGGCAGGTTTTCCCGATGGGTAAGCGCAGGAGATGTAGAGGCCGCTTTCACGAGTGGCAGCCCGTAATGGGTGGG
>CAIXOY010000165.1 GCA_903921135.1 uncultured Gammaproteobacteria bacterium | reverse complement strand
TCATCGTGTCGGGCACGCGGGAAGCTCGGTCATGAAACAGAGCGAGGTCGTCGACGGCAAAGCAAAACCCCTCGGGAAGTTCCCGCACTTCCGTCGCGCGGGGGATTTCATCTTCGTCTCGGGCACCAGTTCGCGCCGCCCGGACAACAGCTACGAGGGCGTGGAGATCGCAGCAGACGGCAGCGTGCGCCTCGATATCAGCGCCCAGACGCGCGCTGTGATCCACAACATCCGCGACATCCTGCGCGCAGCAGGCGCGGATCTTGGCGACGTGGTCGAGATCTCGTCCTTCCTCGTCGACATGCAGGATTTCCCCGCCTACAACGCCGTCTACGGCGAGTACTTCGGTTTCGACGGCCCCACCCGCACCACGGTGGCAGTGCACCAGCTGCCGCACCCGCACCTGCTGGTGGAAATGAAAGCCGTGGCCTGGAAGCCGCTTGCCGCCACAACGGGTGGGCCTGCGAACTGAAATCTGATAGACGTACCACTCAACAGCCATTGCACAGAGGACGACCCGGCATGATCACCCTTCCCCGCATCGCAGGCACCGCGCTTGCTCTTCTCATCGGCGCATCGGCTTCTGCAAGTGAATACACGCGCGATCAGTGGTGGCCCTCGAAGTGGGGCGCGGATGACCAGCGCGGCGCGCTGAACCTGCTGACACCCGCCAAAGTGCTTGATGCGACCAAACTGATCCGCACCGGCACGATCTACGACATGACCTTCACCTACGAAGAGTCCATGCCGCTTTTCAGCCTCACGCCCTACCACCGCAAGTACTCGCTGCTCGTTCCCGGCGGCCCCACCTCGCCGGTCACCGGTGAAAACAAACTCTTCTGGAACGAGGACTACATCTCGGGCCACATCACGCAGGACGGCACGCAGTTCGATTCGCTGGCGCACATGGGCACACAGGTGGGTGCGCCCGGCGATGGCAACGGGCTGCGCTACTACAACGGCCACACGCACGCCGAGATCGCCGACGGTCGCGGCTTCACCAAGCTCGGTGTCGAGAAGGTCACGCCGATTTTCACGCGCGGCATCCTGGTGGACGTTGCCGCACTCAAAGGCCGCATGCTCGAGCGCAGCGAAGAGATCAGCGTGGACGACATCAAGGCCGCGCTGAAAAAACAGGGCCTGTCCGAATCCGATATCACGCCGGGTGATGCGCTCTTCTACCACACGGGATGGTCCAGCCTCTGGAAAACCGACCCGGCGAAATTCAACAGCGGCACGCCGGGCCTGAGCCCCGCCGCGGGCGACTGGGTGGTATCGAAGCAGGTGCTGCTGGTGGGCACCGACAACTGGGGCGTCGAGGCGATCCCCGGTCAGGACCCGAAACTCTTCGCGCCCAACCACCAGAAATTCCTGGTCGAGAACGGCATCTACATCATGGAGAACATGGACTTCTCGGCACTGATCAAGGCGGGTGTCTACGAATTCGCCTTCGTGTTCGGGCCCATCCCCTTCAAAGGCGCCACCGGCTCGCCGGGCCGCCCCTTCGCCATTCGCTGAACAACCACGCACACACCGGAGAACACTCATGGCCAAAGGAAAGATCGTCGCGGGCTTTCTTGCCCCACACCCGCCGCACCTGGTGTACGGCGAGAACCCGCCCCAGAACGAACCGCGCTCAGAGTGCGGCTGGGAGCAACTGCGCTGGGCGTATGAGCGCGCCCGCGCTTCGCTGGAAGCCTTGAAACCCGACGTGCTGCTGGTGCACTCGCCTCACTGGAACACGCAACTCGGGCACCACTTCCTCGGCGTGCCGGAGCTCTCGGGCAAGTCGGTGGATCCGATCTTCCCCAACCTCTTCCGTTATGACTTCAAGCTGAAGGTCGATGTGGAACTCGCCGAGGCCTGCGCCGCCGAGGCCAAGGCAGGCGGACTGGTGACGCGCATGATGCGCAACCCCGGCTTCCGCGTGGACTACGGCACCATCACCACGCTGCACATGATCCGCCCGCAGTGGGACATCCCCGTGGTGGGCATCTCGGCCAACAACTCGCCCTACTACCTCACGCTGGACGAAGGCATGGGCGAGATGGACGCGCTGGGCAAAGCCACGCGCCGCGCCATCGAGAAGACCGGACGGCGCGCCGTGCTGCTCGCGTCCAACACGCTCTGCCACTGGCACTTCCATCAGGAGCCGCTGCTGCCCGAAGACATGACGCAGGAGCGCCCGCAGAGCTACGAGGGCTACAAGTGGGACATGCGCATGATCGAGCTGATGCGCCGCGGCGAAACCGCCGAGGTCTTCCGCCTGCTGCCGCAGTTCATCCAGGAGGCTTTCGCCGAGGTGAAATCCGGCGCCTTCACGTGGATGTACGCCGCCATGGGTTACCCGAACATCCCCGCCGAACTGCACGGTTACGGCAACGTGATCGGCACGGGCAACGCCGTGATGGAGTGGAACCTCGACAAGCACCGCAAGGGATTGCGCGTGAACGAACAGCCCGTCGCTGCCTGACGCGTCACCACACACACCGAGGCCACGCACCATGCCCGTCGTATCCGCCTTCCTTGTCCACGGCAACCCGCTGCCGCTGCTGCAACCCAAAAACCCGCCGTGGAAGCGGCTGCACGCGGGTTACCGCGCCGCAGCAAAAGCCCTGGCAGACTCCAAACCCGACGTGATTGCCGTGTACTCCACGCAGTGGATCGCGGTGCTCGACCAGCTCTGGCAGACGCGTGCGCGCAGCAAGGGCGTGCACGTCGACGAGAACTGGCACGACCAGGGAGATCTGAAATTCGACATCCGTGCTGATGTGGATCTCACCAACGCTGTCATCCGCGCAACGCCCGCCTTCGGTGTGCGCTCGAAGCCGGTGGACTACGACGGCTTCCCCATCGACACGGGCACCATCGTGGCGAGTCGCTACCTGAACCCGAAGGGCGAACTGCCGTTGGTGATCGCTTCGAACAACGTCTATCACGATGCCGACACGACGGCGAAGCTCGCCTCCACAGTGGTGCGCTGCGCCGACAAGCTCGGGCGCCGCGTGGCGCTGGTGGCGGTGGGCGGGCTCTCGGGGAGCATCATCCGCGAGGAGATCGACGTGGCGACGGATCACATCGCATCCGAGTCGGATGATGCGTGGAACCGCCGCATGCTGGCGCTGCTGGAATCCGGCAACCGCCGCGCGATCGACAAGGCACTGCCCGCCTATGCGCAGGAAGCGCGCGTGGACATGGGATTCAAGCATCTGGCGTGGATCATGGGCGGGATCGGCAAGCGCTACGCAGGCGCGAAGGTGCATGCCTACGGACCGACCTACGGCAGCGGTGCCGCGGTAGTCGAGTTCGCGCTGCGCTGAGGACATGTCGCGGGCACGGCCCGCCCTCCTCCACAAAGTGACCTCGGTCCGCTCCCGCGGCTAGAATCCGCGGGAAACACACGCACGCCGGCGGAGCCCCCATGCCCAATCGCGGGAACGAGAACAACGTCGACCACGGCATGGGGCACTTCGGTTACCGCCAGTCCCTGCAGCGCAGCATCGGCAGCTTTGGCAGCTTCGCCGCCGGCGTGAGCTACATCTCGATCCTCACCGGCACCTTCCAGCTCTTCTACTTCGGCTTCGGCACCGCCGGGCCTGCCTACCTCTGGTCATGGCCGCTGGTGCTGATCGGGCAACTCGCCGTAGGCCTGTGTTTCATGGAACTCGCGGCGATGTACCCGATCGCAGGCTCCGTCTACAACTGGTCGAAGGTGCTCGGCAGCCGCTTCGTGGGCTGGGCCTCGGGCTGGTTGATGCTGACCGCCTCCATCGTCTCGCTCTCGGCCACGGTGCTGGCACTGCAACTCAACCTGCCGCGCCTCTGGAGCGGCTTCCAGTTCATCGGCGACGGCACCGGCCCCTACGACTACGCCAGCAACGCGGTCGTGCTGGGCACCGCGCTGATCGCCATCACGACACTCATCAACGCGCTGGGTGTCAGGCTGATGGCAATGATCAACAGCGCGGGAGTGGTTATCGAACTCACCGCCGCCTGCCTCATCGGCGCCGTGCTGCTGATGAACATGGAGCGCGGACCGGAGGTGTTCTTCTCGACCAACGGCTTCGGCGCGGACGCGCCCGGCGGTTACTTCGGCGCGTTTCTCATCGCGGCGCTCGCATCCGGATACGTGATGTACGGCTTCGATACCGCGAGTTCGCTGGGCGAGGAGACGCACGACCCGCGGCGCACCGCGCCCAAGGCGATCCTGCACGCGATACTTGCCTCCTTCGTGATCGGCGGCGCCATCCTCGTGGGGGCCGTATTGGCTGCGCCGGATCTCTCTGACCCGCGCATCGGACAGAGCAGCGGCGGGCTGCAGTTCATCGTCGAGCAGGTGATGTGGGGGCCCTTCGGCAAGGTCTTCCTGATGTGCATCGTGGTGGCGGTATCGGTGTGCTCGCTTGCCGTGCACACGGCGGCCATCCGCATCAGCTTCGCGATGGCACGCGACAACGCCCTGCCCTTCGGCGAGTTGCTGGCTCGCGTGAACCCGAAAACCCAGACGCCCATCCTGCCCGCGGTGCTGATCGGCGTGATCGCCGCCGCCATCCTGCTGGTGAATGTGGGGCAGCCGAAGATCTTCACGGTGCTCACCTCCATCGCGATCATCATGATCTACCTCGCCTACCTGATGGTCACGGCGCCGATGCTCCACCGGAGGTTGCAGGGCAACTGGCCGCCGCCGGAATTGGCAAAAGGCGGCTACTTCACGCTGGGGCGCTTCGGGCTTGCGGTGAACATCGTGGCCGTGGCGTGGGGCGCGCTGATGGCGATCAACCTCGCATGGCCGCGCGAGGCCATCTACGGTTCACCCTGGTACAACACCTGGGGCGCCTTCGTGTACATCGGCGTGATCCTGGGCACCGGGCTCGCGTGGTACGGGCTGCGCGGCAGACACCGGATCGGTGTGCTCGATTCGCATGCGGCAGGAGCTGACAGCCCACCCCCCTGAAGTGGACACCGGCGACGCCGACGCCATCGCGAACTTCGTGATCAGGATCGACTCGGTGGTGACGTTGAGCGCGTCGGACTTCATCCTCAGCTGAGAGCACTGCTGCACCGCAGGCCCGCGAATCATCCCCGCCCACCTGTCCGGCTCTTCCGGGCTTAGGTGGGCGCGCGTATCGCTACGCCGCTGCATCCGGGCATAGGGTTGCAGCACGCACGCCATTCAGGGCGGCAGGAAGCGAAGCAGATGAGCCACAAACTGATCCCCGTCGCAGGCCAGTGGTATCTCCATCTCGACAAGGGGCAACCCTTCTGCGTGGTGGACGTCGACAAGAACGAGGACCACATCGGCCTCCAGCACTTCAACGGGGATATCGAAGAACTCGGGTTCGCCGACTGGTTCGACATGGATCTGGGGATCGCTGCCGAACCGGAGGATGCATGGGGTCCGCTGGATGAGGTGGAGAGCACAGGCGCCGGTTTCGGCAATACCGCACTCACGCCGGAGGACTGGCGTACGTCGCTGGAGGAGGCACCGTCACCCGAGGACATGTGGGACGAGGCCCCGCAAGACCAACCCTGAGCGGGGAACATCCGGGCCGGGCGCCCTTCCGCCGCGTCACCACGAGGAACCGATGATGCAATCACCACTCGATATCCAGTTCCGCAACATGAGCGCCTCCGAGGCGGTGGAAGCCACGGTGCGCAGGCGCGTCACCAAGCTCGAGCACCTCGCCGGGGAACTCATCCGTTGCAAGGTCACGATCGAAGCCCCCCACAGGCATCACCGGCAGGGCAATCTCTTCAGCGTGAGTGTGGACCTGCGTCAGTCGGGACGGGAACTGGTGGCCAACCGGACACCGCAGGCATCACGCGAGCACGAGGATGTGTACGTGGCCCTGCGGGACGCTTTCGATGCGGCCAGGCGGCAGGTCATCAAGCAGCTGCGCACGCGGCGCGGAGACGTCAAGCACCACAGCACCTCGCCGAGGCGCGGGGTGGTTCCGGCGATCGACGCGGCCGAGGTGGACGAGCAGGTACCCGGTCACGACCGCAGGTAATCGCTGGCGGCCGACATCAGCAGCCCCTGTACCGTCACGAGCAGCATCCGTGCGCCGCGCGATTGCTCGCGCGATGCGTCCGCACGGGTCGTTGCGGTGATGCCCGCGGCGACGCCATGTCGCCCGCAGGCGGCGATGACCCGCTCGATCACGGCCTGCACCTCCGGATGCGCAGGTCCCTGCATATGACCCATGGCGAGCGAGAGGTCGCGCGGACCGATCATCATGGCGTCAAGCCCGGGCACGGCGAGCATGTCATCAAGATGCGGCAACAGCGCCGCGTCCTCGAACTGTGCGATCACCATCGTCTCGCGGTTGGCCGCCGCGATGTAGTCAGCCG
>CAIXOY010000164.1 GCA_903921135.1 uncultured Gammaproteobacteria bacterium | reverse complement strand
GCGCCGCGCTTCTATGCCCGCGTGGAGTGGGAAGGCAAGGACGCGTATTACTTCTCGGATTCCGATGACCAGAGGAGCGATGCGTACACGCTGCTGCACCTCTCGGCCGGCTACCGCGGGAAGGCGCTCGACGTGAGCGCGTGGCTGCGCAATGCGCTCGACGAGACCTACGCCACCCACGGGTTCTACTTTGGCAACGACCCGCGCAAGTTCTACGTGAACGAACCCTACTACCAGTTCGGCGCGCCACGCGTGGCCGGCATCAGCATCGACTACCACTTCGGAGGATAAGCCCGTGCTGGCTTCCATCGACGTGAGCCTTTACCCGCTCACCGAAGACTGCGTGCGCCCGGGCGCCTGATCGTCATGGAGCAGATCAGCGCCTCGTTGCTGTCGCAGAACCCGTGGGAAGCGCTCGCGGTGGTGCTGGCGCTCGCTTACCTGTTGCTCGCGGTGCGCGAGAGCGCATGGTGCTGGGCGGCGGCCTTCGCGAGCACGCTGATCTACCTTTTCCTGTTCTGGCAGGGCCGGCTCTACATGCAGTCGGCGCTGCAGGTCTATTACCTCTTCATGGCCGTGTATGGCTGGTGGAGCTGGCGCGGAGGCGGGCAGGGCGATGCCGCTTTGCCGATCACGCGGCGACCCTTGCGATGGCATCTGGCGTGGCTCGTTGGCGTGTGTGCGGCGGCGGCGCTGAACGGTGCGCTCCTTGTGCGCTACACCGAGGCCGCACTGCCCTGGGGTGATGCGCTCGCCACCTGGGCCAGCTTGCTCGCAACGTGGATGGTGGCGCGCAAGATCCTCGAGAACTGGCACTGGTGGTTCGTGATCGATGCCCTTTCCCTGTACCTGTACGTGGAGCGTGGTCTATACCTTACCAGCGGTTTGTTCCTTGGCTATCTCGTGATCGTGGTTTTCGGTTACCTACGCTGGCGCACACACTACCTTGAACACCCCCCAGCGACCCCTTCCCCGCGCCCTGGCTGAGCTCTTCAGCCGCTGGCAACCGCCCGGCGAGAGCGGCACGCCCGAACTCGAGGCCGTGTTCAGCGCCGGCCACAGCAACCGCACCTTCCTGATGCGTCACGGCGAGCGCCGCTTCGTGGTGCGGCTCGGTTCGCGTTCGGCGGCGGGCCTGGGTGTGGACCGGCAAGCGGAGCAGAAAGTGCTCGCCTGCGCCGAGCGGCTCGGCATCGGTGCGCCGGTGCTCTACTGCGACCCGGCGCGTGGCACCCTGGTGACCGATTACATGGAGTCCCGCGCGCTGCGCATCGAAGGCATCGGTGCGGAGCGTGTGATCGATGCGCTGGCGACGGCGTTGCAGCGGCTCCATGCGGAGCCGCTCGATATCCCCGCCGTGAACATCGCTGATCGCATCCGCACCTACGCGCGTGACCTGCAGGCCGAGGATCCGCGTCGCTGGCCGCGCGCACGGCGCCTCATCAGCTCCTGCCGGCTCGTGATGGAGCAGTACCGCTTCGGACGCAAACTCTCGGCGCTCTGTCACAACG
>CAIXOY010000163.1 GCA_903921135.1 uncultured Gammaproteobacteria bacterium | reverse complement strand
GCAGACAAGCTTTCCCAGGCGCGCAAGGACAAGTTCATCTCGAGCGAACTCGTGTTGCTCGCGACCCTGGACGAGAAAGGCGAGACCGGCGACCTGCTGCGCGCCTCGGGGCTCACCAAGAAAACACTGGAAAAAGCGATCGAAGGCGTAAGGGGCGGTGAATCCGTACAGGATGCCGAGGCAGAGGGCTCCCGGCAGGCGTTGGAGAAATACACCGTCGATCTCACCGAGCGCGCGGCATCCGGCAAGCTCGATCCGGTGATCGGTCGCGACGACGAGATCCGTCGCACCATCCAGGTGCTGCAGCGCCGCACCAAGAACAATCCGGTCCTGATCGGTGAGCCGGGCGTCGGCAAGACCGCCATCGTCGAAGGCCTTGCGCAGCGCATCGTGAACGGGGAGGTGCCGGAAGGGCTGAAGAACAAGCGTCTGCTTTCACTGGACCTGGGTGCGCTGCTGGCCGGTGCCAAGTACCGCGGCGATTTCGAGGAACGCCTCAAATCCGTATTGAAGGAGATTTCCCGCGAGGAAGGCCGCGTGATCCTCTTCGTCGATGAACTCCATACCATGGTGGGTGCCGGCAAGGCCGAGGGCGCGATGGATGCGGGCAACATGCTCAAACCCGCGCTCGCCCGTGGCGAACTCCACTGCGTGGGCGCGACCACGCTGAACGAGTACCGCGAGAACGTCGAGAAAGACGCCGCGCTGGAGCGCCGCTTCCAGAAAGTGCTGGTCGACGAGCCTTCCGAAGAAGACACCGTCGCCATCCTGCGCGGCCTGCGCGAACGTTACGAGGTGCACCACGGCGTCACCATCACCGACTCGGCCATCGTGGCGGCTGCGCACCTTTCCCAGCGTTACATCTCCGATCGGCAATTGCCCGACAAAGCCATCGATCTCATCGACGAGGCGGGGAGCCGCATCCGCATGGAGATCGACTCCAAGCCGGAATCCCTCGATCGCCTAGACCGGCGTCTGATCCAGCTGAAGATCGAGCGGGAGGCCGTGAAGAAGGACGACGATGCTTCGGCGCGTGCGCGCCTCGAGAAGATCGAGGAAGAGATCGGCGAACTCGAACGTGAATACGCGGAGTTGGACGAGATCTGGAAGTCCGAGAAGGCCTCGGTGCAGGGTGCGCACCAGGTCAAGGCCGAGATCGAGCAGGCGCGTTTGGACATGGAAAACGCCCGTCGCGCTGGCGATCTCGGGCGCATGTCCGAACTGCAGTACGGCGTCATTCCCGCGCTGGAGAAACGCCTCGCAGCTGCCAGCGACCTCGATGCCGGACGCATGCAGTTGCTGCGCAACAAGGTGACGGAAGAAGAGATCGCCGAGGTTGTCTCCAAGTGGACGGGCATTCCGGTGTCCAGGATGCTGGAGGGCGAACGCGAGAAGTTGCTGCGCATGGAAGACGAACTCCACCGTCGCGTGGTGGGGCAAGAGGAGGCGATCGTTGCCGTGTCCAATGCGGTGCGCCGCAGCCGTGCGGGTCTGTCCGATCCGATGCGCCCCAACGGTTCTTTCCTGTTCCTCGGGCCCACCGGTGTCGGCAAGACCGAGCTCTGCAAGGCACTCGCAGAGTTCCTCTTCGACAGCCAGGAATCGCTGGTGCGTATCGACATGTCGGAGTTCATGGAGAAACACTCGGTCGCGCGCCTGATCGGTGCGCCACCCGGCTATGTGGGTTACGAGGAGGGCGGTTACCTGACGGAAGCCGTAAGGCGCAGGCCCTATTCGTTGTTGCTGCTCGACGAGGTCGAGAAGGCGCACCCGGATGTCTTCAACATCCTGTTGCAGGTACTGGAAGACGGCCGACTCACCGATGGGCACGGGCGTACGGTCGATTTCCGCAACACCGTGATCGTGATGACCTCGAATCTCGGTTCCGACCGCATCCAGGAGCTTGCGGGAGAGGGCAATTACCCGCGCATGAAGGCCGAGGTGCTGGAGGTTGTATCCCGCTATTTCCGCCCGGAGTTCATCAACCGCATCGATGAGACGGTGGTGTTCCATCCGCTGCAGGCGGCACAGATCCGCGGTATCGCCACGATCCAGCTGGGTCTCTTGCGCAAGCGGCTCGAGGAGCGCGAGATGAAGCTCCACGTCACGGACGCGGCTGTAGACCTGCTGGCAGATGCGGGTTTCGACCCGGTCTATGGTGCGCGGCCGCTCAAGCGTGCCATCCAGCAGCGGATAGAAAACCCCCTCGCGCAGGAAATTCTGGGCGGACGTTTCGGGACGGGGGATACCGTGATCGTGGATGCCGACGGGTCAGGCGGGCTTCGCTTCAGCAAGCCGTCCTGAGAGCGAGTACTGCTCCGCCAGTTTCACTGGCCGGGCGGGCAGTTCAGGTCCATGCCGGCCTTTGCGCGGTCACGTTCCGCGGACTTTTCTTCCTCGCTGAGCGTGTGATCCTGTCCGTACTCGTCACGGCGTTTCACTGCGCCGGGGCCGGAGAGCATCTCGAAGTTTTTTGTGGCGACGCGACAGAGCTCGGCTTTCTCCGCGGCCAGACGCTCTTCGGGGGTAGGTTCGCGCGCGGCATCATCCCGGGTGGAATAACCTTCTTTCACCGAGATGGCTTCGGAGGCTATCCCCACCGGAGGCCGCTGTGTGTAGTGCAGGTTTCCGCTGCTGTCTTTCCATTTGTAGACCGTCTGGTCGGCGGCAGCAGGATTTCCGGCAAACGCCGCAACCGTTGCAAACACCAGTAGAGCTGTCGATCTGACCATGTGAGTTCCCGTCACCAACCCGGTTTTCCCGAGTATAGCCGCGTATCCCACGGGCCCCGAAGAACGCGGGTGCACCGGTGCTTCGGCCCGATCTGCGCAAAGCCGCACAGAAATAGTCGTTGACTCGGCCGCGCAGGCTCCAGAAGACTACAGCTGTTCGGGGCTTCCCCCGCGGCTTGCCGGCCGCAGGCGGCAGTTCGGAAGACGTAAACCGCGTCTTCCCACCCGGTCATAAAACGCTCTTTCCAAGGTCCCGTTCGCAGCGCCTCGCTCGATCGGGAAGAAGATGTACCAGTCTGAAACCGGCAGTGGGTTCCCGCATGACGATCACATCGTCTGTGGTGCCGCTGTTGCATGCCGCTTGTTGGCGGCTTGCCTTGCGGTCGGACGTCTCAGGAGGAAGCCTCGTGGAAAAACTCTCGGGCGGAGAGATGGTCGTGCAGGCGCTCAAGGACGAGGGGGTCGAGTATGTATTCGGCTACCCCGGTGGCGCGGTATTGCACATCTATGACGCATTGTTCAAACGCGGCGAAGGCCTCACGCATGTGCTGGTGCGTCACGAGCAGGCGGCAACGCATGCCGCTGATGGCTATGCGCGCTCCACTGGCAAGCCCGGTGTCGTGCTCGTTACGTCGGGTCCGGGGGCCACCAACGCTGTCACCGGGATTGCGACGGCCTATATGGACTCGATTCCGATGGTCGTTATTTCCGGACAAGTTCCTCGCGACAAGATCGGTGAGGACGCGTTCCAGGAAACCGACATGGTCGGGATTTCACGACCTATCGTGAAACACAGTTTCATGGTGCAGCGAGCGGAGCAGATCCCCGGTCTCATCCGCAAGGCATTCCACATTGCCACTACTGGCAGGCCCGGACCGGTCGTGGTGGACATTCCCAAGGATGTGACCAGCCCCGCAGAGAAATTCGATTACGCCTATCCCGAGCGGGTTCGCATGCGCTCCTACAACCCGGTAACGCGCGGGCATTCCGGACAGATCCGCAAAGCCGTGCAGCTCCTGCTGTCGGCATCCCGACCGGTTATCTACAGCGGCGGTGGGGTGATCCTCGGCAACGCGACCTCACAACTCCGTAACCTTGCAAGGATGCTCGACTATCCCGTCACGAACACCTTGATGGGGCTGGGCGCCTTTCCCGGGACGGATCGCCAGTTCGTCGGCATGCTCGGCATGCACGGCACCTACGAGGCCAACATGGCCATGCACCATGCAGATCTGGTGATCGCTATCGGTGCCCGGTTCGATGACCGTGTGACCAATACTCCCTCGAAGTTCTGCCCTGAAGCCAAGATCATCCATATCGATATCGACCCTACGTCGATATCCAAAACAGTGCATGCAGACATTCCGATCACGGGCCCCGTGGACGCTGTCCTGAACGACATGATCAGTCAGATCGAGGAGATGCGGCGTAACGGTGCGGGGCAGCCCGACAAGGCAGCGATACACGCATGGTGGTCCCGTATTGACGCGTGGAGGGAGGCACACGGCATCTACACGCAGCCACGGTATGAAACGAACGGGCCTCACATCATGCCGCAGGATGTGATCCGCCAGCTCTGGGAGGTCACACGGGGTGAAGCCTTCATCACGTCGGACGTGGGCCAGCACCAGATGTTCGCGGCCCAGTACTACCTGTTCGATGAGCCGCGGCGCTGGATCAACTCCGGTGGGCTGGGAACCATGGGATTCGGTCTTCCTGCGGCCATGGGTGTCAAGCTCGCGCACCCCGATGCGGATGTGGCCTGCGTCACCGGTGAAGGCAGCATCCAGATGTGCATTCAGGAGCTGTCCACCTGTACCCACTACGGGCTTCCGGTAAAGATCGTGAACCTGAACAACGGTTATCTGGGCATGGTCAAGCAGTGGCAGGACATGCAGTACGCCGGCCGGCACTCGCATAGCGCTTATGCGGATTCACTTCCGGACTTTGTGAAGTTGGCCGAAGCCTATGGTCACGTGGGTATCCGCGTGGAACGCAAGGAGGAGCTGCGAGGGGCACTCGAGAAGGCTTTCGCGATGAAAGACCGCTTGGTGTTCCTCGATATCGTCGTGGATCCTCACGAACACGTTTATCCCATGCACATCGCGCCCAACGGCTCGATGCGCGACATGTGGCTTAGCAAGACGGAGAAGAGCTGAGATGCGCCGGATCATTTCCCTGTTGATGGAAAACGAGCCCGGTGCGCTCTCCCGGGTCGTGGGGCTGTTTTCGCAGCGTGGGTACAACATCGAGACGCTGAACGTGGCGCCCACCGAAGACCCCACGCTCTCCCGCCTCACGCTGACGACCGTCGGAGACGACCGCGTCATCGAGAAGATCACCAAGCAACTGAACAAGATGATCGATGTGGTGAAGCTCACGGACCTCACTGAGGGGGCACACATCGAGCGAGAACTCATGCTCATCAAGGTTCGGGCGACCGGCGCCCAGCGTGAGGAGATCAAACGCTCCACCGACATCTTCCGTGGGCAGATCGTCGACGTGACCAGCACGCTCTACACGATCATGCTCGCGGGTACACAGCAAAAGCTCGACGCCTTCATACAGGCGGTGGGGGATGCCGTGATCCTGGAGGTGGTGCGCAGTGGTGTTTCGGGGATTTCGCGCGGAGATCGCGTCCTGAGCCCTTGAAGCAGAACGCCCGGCGCGAGGCCGGGCGTCTGGAGCACAACGGCGCGTGATCTTCGCGCCGGGACTGGTAGTGACGGCAGAGTCAGAGAATCCGTTTCATGGCAGTCATGTAAGAGCGCAGCTCCCTGCCGATGGTTTCCACCGGGTGGTTGCGAATGGCGGCGTTGACGGCGATCAACTCCTGGTTGTCGACGCCCATGTCTCCGCCCAGTCCCCGGCCGATTACATCGGTGTCCACGTCGCGCATGAAGTCCCGGAGCATCGGGACAGCGGCGTGTGCGAAGAGGTAGCAGCCGTACTCCGCCGTATCCGAGATCACTTTGTTCATCTCGTAGAGTTTCTTCCGAGCGATCAGGTTGGCGATCAGCGGAGTCTCATGGAGCGACTCGTAATAAGCTGACTCGTCTATGATTCCCGTAGCAGTCATCGTCTCGAACGCCAGTTCCACACCCGCCTTCACCATGGCGACCATCAGGATTCCGCGGTCGAAGAACTCTTGCTCCGTGATGTTCGCTGAAACATCTACCGGGGTGGTTTCAAAAGCGGTTCTGCCAGTGTCTTCCCGCCAGCCGAGCAGGTTGCGGTCATCGTTTGCCCAGTCCTGCATCATGGTGCGTGAGAACTGCCCGCTCATGATGTCGTCCATGTGTTTGCAGAACAGCGGGCGCAGGATGCTCTTGAGCTGTTCCGACAAGCGGAAGGCTTCGATCTTCGATGGGTTCGAGAGGCGGTCCATCATGTTCGTGATGCCGCCATGCTTCAGCGCCTCCGTCACGACCTCCCAGCCATGCTGCATCAATTTTGCGGCATAACCCGGCGCCACGCCCTTCTCGACCATCTTGTCGAAGCAAAGCAACGAGCCGGTCTGCAGCATGCCGCACAGAATTGTCTGCTCGCCCATCAGGTCGGACTTCACCTCGGCGATGAAGGATGACTCCAGTACGCCAGCGCGGTGCCCGCCGGTCGCGGCCGCATAGGCCTTGGCGATTTCCAGGCCGTCGCCACGCGGGTCGTTCACCGGATGCACGGCGATCAGTGTAGGTACACCGAAGCCGCGTTTGTATTCTTCTCTCACCTCCGTGCCCGGGCACTTCGGTGCAACCATCACCACCGTCAGGTCTGGCCTGATCCGTTCGCCCTCCTCGACGATGTTGAAGCCATGAGAGTAGGCAAGGCACGCTCCCTGTTTCATCAGCGGCATGATTTCCGCGACGACGGAGGAGTGCTGCTTGTCCGGTGTCAGGTTGCACACCAGGTCAGCAGTCGGGATGAGTTCCTCGTAGGTGCCTACGCGAAAGCCGTTCTCAGTGGCGTTCTTCCAGGATTGACGTTTTTCCGCGATCGCGGATGCACGCAGCGTGTAGCTCACATCGAGGCCGCTATCGCGCATGTTCAGCCCCTGATTCAGGCCTTGTGCGCCGCAGCCGACGACCACCACCTTGGCACCGCGCAGACGTTCGGTGCCGCTCGCAAATTCTGCCCTGTCCATGAAACGGCAGCGACCGAGTTGTGCAAGCTGATCGCGCAGAGTGAGTGAGTTGAAATAGTTCGAGGACATGGGCTCTCCGTTGAAATCCGGCAAGTTCTGGGCTCCCCAGTCTACAGCCGTGCAGTCATTGCATTAAGTGATATCTTTGAAATCCTGCATTCCGCTTTGTGCATCAATCATGGACATACGTTCCTTGCGGGCCTTCGAGGCACTCGCATCCACGCTGCACTTCGGCAGGGCAGCAGCACAGTGCAATGTTTCCGCATCGACCCTGAGTCGGATGGTCCGGAGGTTGGAGCACGAACTCGGTTGCCGCCTGTTCGATCGCAGCAGCCGCAGCGTGCGCCTGTCGCGTGACGGCGAGACGCTCAGGGGGCACTCGGACGATTTGCTTGAAAAACTCGAAGCGTTGCGCCGAGGACTCGGACGTGAGGCTCCGGCGCTGGGCGGAACGATCAGTCTCTACTGCTCGGTCACCGCCAGTTACAGCATCCTTGCGGATCTCCTGCCCACCTACAGGCGGGACTACCCGAGTGTCGAAGTCAAAATCCATACGGGCGACGAGTCCATTGCAATCCGCCGCATACAGCAGGCACAGGAGGACCTCGCTATCGTGGCCTGCCCGGACCGGCTCCCCCATGGATTGCGGTTTGTCGAACTCGTAAGTTCTCCGCTGGTCTTCATCGCACCGACATCGATGAATCTGCCAGCCGGTCTCCTGCCCGGCGCCCGGCGCAGGACACGCGCGCGTGCGTGGGAGGGGCAGCCCTTCGTCATGCCTGAGGGAGGGCTCGCCCGCGAGCGCATCGACCGCTGGTTCGAGCAAATGGGCGTTTCGCCCTCTGTGTACGCACAGGTATCTGGTAACGAGGCGATTGCAGGCATGGTCGCCTTGGGGATGGGGTGCGCGGTTGTGCCGTTGCTCGTCCTTCGTGAGAGTCCCTTTCGTGACCGGATCAAACTGATGGAGGTCTCCCCCGCCTTGCCTGCGTTCAGGATCGGTCTCTGCGCCAGGGACCGGTCTCTCGGGAATCCTCTTGTCCAGTCGCTGTGGGCGCACGCGTCCACCCATTGGCGGCGCGGCTGACATGCCGTGATGCGCTCGCTTATATTGACCCACCATCAACTGTGGAGTGACCTGTGTCAGACAACGACCCGAACAACCGCGAAGTGCCGGCACGAGTTGATCTGGGGCTTCCCGTTGATGAACACGAAGAGGACGAACTTACAGAAGCCGGGCAGAAAGTCCGCCGAAGAGGCATTTTCCTGCTTCCCAATCTTTTAACCACCGGCGCTCTGTTTTCTGGCTTCTACGCAATCGTGCATGGCATGAGCGGCCAATTCGAGTCGGCTGCCATTGCCATCTTCATTGCCATGTTCTTCGACGGGCTCGATGGTCGTGTGGCCCGCCTCACGGGCACCGAGAGCGCGTTCGGCGTCCAGTACGACAGTCTCTCTGACATGGTGTCATTCGGAGTCGCCCCCGCCTTGGTCTGTTTTTCCTGGGCCTTGTCCGGGCTGGGTAAATTCGGATGGGCCGCAGCGTTCATCTATGTAGCCGGCGCAGCCCTGCGGCTGGCTCGGTTCAATACGCAGGTTGGAACTGCCGATAACAGTTACTTCCGAGGTCTTGCCAGTCCGGCTGCGGCGGCGTTGCTTGCTTCGCTTGTCTGGTCGGCGACAGATCTTGGGTTCACCGGCGAGAACCTCCCCGGATTGGTTGCATTTGCTGCAGCGCTTCTGACTGCTTCGGCGGGGTTGTTGATGGTCAGTAATTTTCGTTATCTGAGCTTCAAGAAGTTCGATCTGAGGAGGAGGGTGCCGTTCGTCATTATTCTCGTATTGGTTCTTCTGATCGGACTGGTAACGGTGGATCCCCCTCGTGTTCTCCTGTTTTCCGCGATCGCATATGCGCTTTCCGGCCCCGGGCAACTAAGCTGGGACCGGCTCATACGGCGCGACACGCCTTAGGAGAAATAGGGCTCCTCTTCTCTCCTCTTCGGCGGTGTCGCCTGTCAAGGCAGATGCGGCGCTACAGGCAAGGGAATAGTACCGGGTATGCAGAAGCACATTGTCTTGATGCCCCGAGTTCGATCCGTATAATGCGCCTTCCCTGACGGGGGGTGCCCCTGAAAGGAAGCCAAGCCCAAGCGGTTTGGTAGTTGTTTAAGAAGAGACGATCAAGCAATTTGTGTGGGCGCTTGTGTTGAGAGTGTGTCTCAGACGAAGAGACCATCG
>CAIXOY010000162.1 GCA_903921135.1 uncultured Gammaproteobacteria bacterium | reverse complement strand
TCGACTGGGTGGAGGCGGGGCGCAGGCTCGCAGACCCTGCCGCCTTCGGCGGTGATGCGGCGCTCGGCCGCGATGTGGTCATCCCTTCGCTGCCCGGTTTCGGTTTTTCCGCGCCGCTGCACCAAACCGGCATCGGGCCTACGCAGGTCGCGAGGCTGTGGCTGCGGCTGATGACAGCGGTGTTGGGCTTTGCGCGCTTCGGTGCCGCAGGCGGTGACTGGGGCGCGATGGTCACTTTGGAGATGGGCTGCCACTACCCAGAGCCACTCGAAGGCGTGTACCTCACGCTGCCCGTGGTGCCGGGCTTGGACGGGCGTGGCTTCGACGCCAGCATGTTCGCCGCTGACGAACAGTGGATGATCGCGCGGCGCGATGCCGCGGCATCCACGCTGGTGAGCCACATCGCCGTGCACATGAGTGATCCGCAGACGCTCGCCTACGCGCTGGCCGATTCACCTGCCGGCACCGCCGCCTGGATCTGGGAGCGCCGCCGCGCCTGGAGCGATTGCGACGGCAACGTGGAGGCGCTCTTCGGACGCGAGGGCCTCTGCACGCTCGCCTCGCTCTACTGGCTCACGAACACCATCGGCTCCTCGCTCAGGATCTACAAGGAGTGGTTCAACCCGCCATCGTCAGCCGTTGCCCCGGGCATGCAATTGAAAGTGCCCGTGGGCTACGGCATCGGCCCGAAGGACATCGTCTTCGCACCGCGCGCACTCGCGGCAGCGCACTGTGATCTGCGACGCTGGACGGTATTCCCGCGCGGCGGACACTTCGGGCCTGCGGAGCAGCCGGCGGCCGTGGCCGCCGATGTGCAGGCCTTCTTCAGCGCGCTCTGAGCGGCGAGGCTCAGCCGCCCAGCGCTTGCGACAAGTCCGCGAGGATGTCGTCGATGTGCTCGATACCCACGCACAGACGGATCATGCCGGGCGTGACACCTGCGCGCGCCTGCTCTGCTTCCGTCAGTTGCCGGTGCGTGGTGGAGGCCGGGTGGCAGGCGAGCGACTTGGCATCGCCGATGTTCACCAGACGCTTGAAGATGGCGAGCTTGTCGTAGAAACGCACGGCCTCATCCAGCCCGCCCTTCACCTCGAAGGTGAGCAAGGACGCGGGAAGCCCGCCCTTGCAGTAGGTCTGCGCCAGCGCATGGTGCGGATGATCCGGCAATCCCGCGTAGCTCACCGCGCTCACTCTGGGGTGTGCCTTCAACCACTGCGCCACCGTGAGCGCATTGCTGCAATGACGCTCCATGCGCAGCGAGAGTGTCTCGAGGCCCTGCAGCAACAGGAATGCGTTGAAGGGCGAAAGAGCCGAACCCGTATTGCGCAGCGGCACCGTGCGCACGCGGCCGATGAACGCGGCAGCGCCGAGCGCCTCGGTGTAGACCACGCCGTGGTAGGACGGCTCTGGCGTGCAGAGCATGGGGAATTTGTCAGCGTGCTCCGCCCACGGGAAATTGCCGCCGTCGATGATGGCGCCACCGAGCGAGTTGCCGTGTCCGCCCACGTACTTGGTGAGCGAGTGGACCACGATGTGCGCGCCGTGCGCGATGGGCTTGGTGAGCACCGGTGTGGCCACGGTGTTGTCGACGATCAGCGGCACGCCGTGCGCGTTGGCCACGGCGGCGAGGCCGGCGATATCGGCAATGTTGCCGGCAGGATTGCCGATGCTCTCGCAAAAGATGGCGCGGGTGTCGGCGTCGATCTCGGCGGCGATGTCGGCCGGCGAGTCGCTTTTGGCGAATTTCACGCGGATGCCCTGCGCGGGCAGCATGTGCGCGAACAGCGTCCAGGTGCCGCCATAGAGCTGCGGGGTGGTGACGATGTTCTTGCCGGCCGTGAGGATGGTCAGGATCGCGTAGTTGATGGCGGCGCTGCCGGCGCTCACGCAGAGCCCCGCGACACCACCCTCCAGATCCGCCATGCGCTTCTCGAGCACGTCGGTGGTGGGGTTCATGATGCGGGTGTAGATGTTGCCGGGCACCGCAAGGTTGAAGAGATCCGCGCCATGCTGTGCGCTGTCGAATTCGTAGGCCACGGTCTGGTAGATGGGCGTGGCCACCGCGTGGGTGGTCGGGTCGCCGGCGTAGCCGCTGTGGATCAGTTTGGTTTCGTCGCGCATGTCTCTTGCTCCGGTAGCGGTCTGAACTCGAAAGGGACGCAAAGCTAGCAGGGTGGCGTAGACCCAGGCAACGCAGCATCTCGAAGAAGCAAGCCATCCAGGTAACTGGAGCGAAGCGCGATCTCGCCCCTTCTCGCGGCAGGCCGCCGCGCGCCGGATAGGGCGTGCAACTTCACCGCGATTCGCTCAGGCTTGGAACATCCGGATGCCGAGGCTGCCTGCATCCGTGATGTCGTTGCTCAGACGTCAAAAACCTCAGAGGCGGCTCGGGCATCCAGTACTCGATCAGCCCAACACTCGAGTTCGGCCTGAGTGGCTTGCTGAAGTCGGTCGAGGTGGGGCGCGGACAATGAGCCGAAACGGCGGGTCAACTGCCGCTCAAGCAAGGCGGCCTGGCCCTCAGCCAGTCCCTCTGCCCGTCCCTCTGCCCG
>CAIXOY010000161.1 GCA_903921135.1 uncultured Gammaproteobacteria bacterium | reverse complement strand
GGGGAGCCGCTGCCTCCGGAACTCGAGGAAGCGGTTCTTCCACTCGTCGAGGAAGAGGTCGCAGACCGGGGAGAGGAGCCGCTCGCCGCATTCATCGAAGAGCCGTTGTTTGCCGAAGAACCGTTCCCCGCACTGGCGGAAGAAGCCGCGGAGGAGCCGCCGGCCGGGATACCGGCTGTGGCTGCCGAAGAGTTGCCTGTCGAGGTGCTGCCGGAAGCGGCCGAAGAGCTGCCTGTCGATGCACCTGCCGAACTGGCTGAAGAACAGCCCCTCGAGGCGTTGGTCGAACCGGTTGAAGCGCCGCCTGCGACGCCCGAAGCCGAGTTCCTGCCCGAGGCAGAGCCCGAACGCGTCGAAGAGCCTCCTGCAGAGACGGATATCGAGGTCGGAGAAGCGCTACCTGCTGTCACGCCACTGGAGTCGATCGCAGACGCGCCTGCCGAGGCTGAGCCCGAACTCGAGCCCGAGCCCGAGGCAGAAACCGAAGACGAGGTCTCGATCGAAGACTGGCTCCCCGAGCTCGAGCCCGACGAAATCGCGGCGGCGGCAATGGAGCCGATCGAGCCGGCATTGGCAGTGCTCGAGCCGGAAGACACCGGCGCCGGGGTGCGGGATATCTTCGCCGAAGAGGCCCGCGCGCACCTCGACATCCTCATGGCCTGCCTGCAGCGCGAGCCTACCGCAGCGGACGACCCGCTGTTGCGCAGCGTCCATACGCTTCGCGGTGGCGCGCATGTGGCGGGCCTCGCGGAGCTGGGCGAGCTCTTCGACCCGCTGGACGCCGCCACCCGTGCCGCGAATGCGGCAGCACGGCATATGCTCCCCGCAGAGCGCGAGGTGCTGCTGCGCCTGTGTCCGCTGCTGGAGGAATACATTGCCTGCAGCATGCGCCCTGACGAGCACCTCATCGCCCGCACCGCAGTGCTGCGTGACGAAGCTCTGGCCCTGGCCGCCGCCACCAAAGCTGCCGCGACCGGCCCGGACGCGCAGGCCGAGGCGCGCGTTGCCCGTTTCCTGGAAGAGGCGCTCGAGCGGCTCTTCCACGCCCACAGCCTGCTCGACGCCTGGCGTTCGGGGCAGGAGGCCCGCGCAGACGCACTGGCCGCAGAGCTGCGCAACATCCATCAGCGCGCGGAGCAACTCGAGGTGCCGGGTGTCACCGCGCTCTCGGGCGTGCTGCTCTCGGCCGCTGAACGCGTCGACGACCCACACAGCGAGGACCCCGCGCTCCTCGAGACGGCGATCGAGGCATTTCTCGACGCGCTCGACCGCCTTGCCGCGGGTCAGCAACCCGCGTTCGATCCTGTGCTGCTCGCCGCGCTGGCCGCGCTCGCTGCGCGCCCGCGCGAACCGATGGCGGTGCAGGAGCCGGAGCCGGTTCCCGAGGCGCTCACGGCCGAGATGGAACCGCTGCGCGCCCGCATCGCGCGCGAACTCCAGCAAGCCGATCCGGAACTGCTGGGCATCTTCCTGGAAGAGGCCGCGGAGTTGCTGGTCTCCATCGACCAGGGCATCGACGACTGGCGCCACGACCGCGACAACCGCCAACCTTTCGAGCGTCTGCAGCGCGATCTGCACACCCTGAAGGGCGGCGCGCGCATGGCGGGGCTGCGCCATCTGGGCGAACTCAGCCACAACGTCGAGACCTTCCTGATCAATCAGGGCGTGCAGTTCGGCAGCTTCGACGATGCCTTCTTCCAGCGCGTGCAGGACTACCACGAGCAACTGCTGCAGGTGATGGATCTGGTGCGCGGCGAACCCGGCGCTGTGGCTCCCCCGGCAGATGCCGCTGCAGGCATCGAGGCGGCTCCTGCGCCCGAGGCAGCTCCGGCGCCCGAGGCAGCGCAGCCGCCCGAAGCTGCAGCACCTGAAGCGGCCGAGTCCGCAGAGCCGGAAGTCGCGCCCGAGCCGCTCATCGAAGCTGCTGTGGCCGATCAGCTCGTGCCGGCCGAAGACGTGCCGGATTCCGCCGCAGCGCCTGCCACGGCGCGCGAGCGCATCGCCCGCGATCTCGCCAGCGCAGATCCGGAATTGTTGGGCATCTTCCTCGAGGAGGCCGAGGAGCTGATGGCCTCGGTCGATACCGGCATCGACGCCTGGCGCGGGGATCGTGGCAACCGCGCGCTCTTCGACAAACTGCAGCGCGACCTGCACACGCTGAAGGGCGGTGCGCGCATGGCCGGCATCTCGGTGCTCGGCGATCTGGCACACGACTTCGAGTCGATGCTGATCGCTGAAGCCGCCAACCCGGGCGGCTTGCCGGATGCCTTCTTCCTGCGTGTGGCCGATTTCCACGAGCAACTGGCGCGCGCCATGGATGTGGTGCGCGGACGCCCGGAGCCCGGATCGCCCGAGCCGGTGGCCGCGATACCCGGGCCTGTTGCTGTCGAGGCTCCGGTTGCCGTGCCCGCTGCTCCGGAGCCCGCACCCGCCGAACCGCCGGTCGCCGCGTCCGAGCCGCAGCAACCCGTGCTGCCGGCGAGGGTGCCACAACCGGTGCCTGCTGCCGCAGTTGCCAAGCCGCGCGACGAAGTGGTGCGCGTCTCCTCGCAGTTGCTCGAGGACCTGGTCAATCTGGCTGGCGAAACCAGCATCTCGCGCGGGCGCGTCGAGGAGCAGGTCAGCGAACTCGGCCAGCTCTTCGACGACATGCAGTCCACCATCGAGCGGTTGCAGAGCCAGGTACGCCGCCTCGACATTGCCACCGAGGCGCAGATTCTCTTCCGCCGCGAGCGTGCCGAGACCGCTGGCGCCGAAGGTTTCGACCCCCTCGAGATGGACCGCTACTCGCAGCTCCAGCAGCTCTCGCGCTCGCTGGTCGAGAGCGCCTCCGACATCCTCGATATCAAGCGCACGCTCTCCGAGAAGACCCGAGACCTCGAGACGGTGCTGATCCAGCAGTCGCGCATCAACAGCCAGCTGCAGGAAGGCCTGATGCGCTCGCGCATGGTGCCTTTCGCGAGCATCCTGCCGCGCATCCGGCGTGTCGTGCGTCAGGTGGCCTCGGAGCTCGACAAGAGCGTGGAGCTCGAGCTCGGCAAGATGGAAGGCGAACTCGACCGCGGCATCCTCGAGCGTGTGGTCGCACCGCTCGAGCACATGCTGCGCAATGCCGTGGACCACGGCATCGAATCCCGCGAGCAACGGCGTGCCGCAGGCAAGCCGGAAACCGGCCGCATCCGCATCGACATCTCGCGCGAGGGCGGTGACGTGCTGCTCGCGCTCTCCGACGATGGCGCTGGCGTCAACATCGCCGCCGTGCGCCGCCAGGCCATCGAGCGCGGCCTGATGGCGCCCGAGGCGCCGCTCGGTGACCACGAGATCACGCAGTTCATCCTCCACTCGGGCTTCAGCACCGCCGAGAAAGTCACGCAGATTTCCGGGCGTGGCGTGGGCATGGACGTGGTGAGCAGCGAGATCCGCCAGATGGGCGGCTCGCTCGAGATCCAAAGCACGCCGGGCAAGGGCAGCCGCTTCGTGATCCGTTTGCCGTTCACTGTTTCGGTGAGCCGCTCGCTAATGGTGAACGTGGGCACCGACACCTACGCGCTGCCTCTGAACACCGTCGAAGGCGTGGTGCGGATGCCCGCGCGCGACATGGCGCGCTACACCGGCCCGGATGCCGAACTGCTGTCTTATGCAGGCCAGAGCTACGCCGTGCGCCACCTCGGCGAGTTGTTGTATCCGGGCGAGCAGGTGGATGTCGGTGACCTGGAAGAAAACGTGCCCGTGGTGCTGGTGCGGGCTGGCGGTCAGGCGCTCGCCGTGGAGGTCGGCCGTCTGGTTGGTGCCCGCGAGATCGTGGTGAAGGGTCTCGGGCCGCAGTTCGGCGCGGTGCCCGGTCTGAGTGGTGCCACCGTGCTCGGTGACGGCAGCGTGGTGCTCATTCTCGACATCCCGGCGATGCTGCGCGCCGATTCCGCGCGCGGCACGCAAAGCAACGTGGAACTCGCCCGCACCGAGGCCGCGCCGCAGGCCGAACGCCCCCCGCTGGTGATGGTGGTGGACGACTCGGTCACGGTGCGCAAGGTCACCACACGCTTCCTCGAGCGCGAGGGCATGCGCGTGATCTCCGCGAAAGACGGCGCCGAGGCGATGGTCATGCTGCAGGAGCAGGTGCCGGATCTGATCCTGCTGGACATCGAGATGCCGCACATGGACGGCTTCGAGGTGCTGAGCAAGTTGCGGCTGAGCGATGCGCTGCGTCACCTGCCCGTGATCATGATTACCTCGCGTACTGGCGACAAACACCGCGAGCGCGCGCTCTCGCTGGGAGCGAACATGTACCTTGGCAAGCCCTATCAGGAAAGCGTGCTGCTCGAGCACATCGGCAGATTGCTCGGCCGCGGCCGCCTGCGGGCGGGGAGCTAGCGGCATGGACGCGGAGAACGCCGCACTCGATCTCAGCGCGCTGCTGCTGCCCGTCACCGGGCAGTTGCTCGTGGTGCCCACTGCCGTGGTGGCGGAAATCATCAAGCGCCGTGAGCTGCAGCCGCCGGAAGGCGCGCCACCGTGGCTTCTGGGCCACGTGAAATGGCATCAGTCGATGGTGCCGGTGCTGTGCTTCGAGGCCCTGAACGGCCAGAGCGTGGACGACGAGGACAGCGGCAGCCGGATTGTGATCATCGCCACGCTGGATGCGCAGTCCGGCCAACACCATTACGCCTTGCTCACGCGCGGCGTGCCGAACCTGCTGCGGCTGACGCCGGATGACATCCATCAGGTCGATGGTGCGGTGCCCGGCGCGGCCGAGCGCATGAAAGTGCGGGTGCACGGGCAGACCGCCGCCATTCCGGATCTCGATTACATCGAGAAAAGCCTGTTCGGGCTTGAGGCCTGATCTACCGTAGGAGGGGGCCATGCCCCCGAGTGCACGGCATTGGTGATATTGTCGCGCGCATGGCGCGCTCCCACGGGTTGTTGTGTGGGAGGGGGCCATGCCCCCGACTATCCGGGCCTCAGAGATCTCCCCAGCGGTGCTGCAGGATGGCAAGTGCCGCCACCGGCGCAGTCTCGGCGCGTAGCACGCGCGGGCCCAGAGACCACGGTCTGAAACCCGCCGCGCGGGCCACAGCGAATTCCACATCGTCCAGACCGCCCTCCGGCCCGATCAGCACGCGTATGCCTTGCGGTGCGGGCTCGAGCGTATCCAGCGTCACGGCATCACGGGTGTGCAGCACGAGCCCGGGCAGCTCGCTGCGCTCGCCGAGCCATGCGTCGAGCCCTGACGTGACGCCCAGCTCCGGCACACGCGATCTCCCGCTCTGCTCGCAGGCGCTCACGATCACCTGCCGCCAGTGACGCATCCGCGACTCGCTGCGTTCTTCCGATAGCCGCGCGTTGCAGCGCGACAACAACAAGGGCGTGACCGAAGCGACGCCGAGTTCGGTGGCTTTCTGAAGCGCGTAATCCATGCGTTCCCCGCGCGAGAGACCGAGGCCCAGATGCACGGCAAGCGGGGATTCAGGGGCTGAGGGAAGCGGCGCACCCGCAAGGATGCGCAACTCTTTCTTCGATACGGCGGTGATGGTGGCAGAGAACTCCGGTCCGCTGCCGTCGAAGACACGCAGCGCATCTCCCTGGCCCAGCCGGAGCACGTTCTTCGCGTAATGCGCGAGCGCTTCGGGCGCGACGAACTCCCGCCCTTCGGAGAGCGGGAGTTCCACGAACACGCGGATGTCGCGCATGCGATGCGCGCAGGCCGATCAGTAGCGGTACTGGTCGCTCTTGAACGGGCCGTCCACCGGTACCTTGATGTAGTCGGCCTGGTCGGCACGCAGGCGCGTGATCACGCCACCGAAGCCGGCCACCATATGCCGGGCGACCTCTTCGTCGAGGTGCTTGGGCAGCACTTCGATGCCGATGGCGCTTGGCTTCAGATCTGCCAGCAGATCGGCGAAACGGCGCTCGTAGAGATAGATCTGCGCCAGCACCTGGTTGGCAAAGGAACCGTCCATGATGCGCGAGGGATGACCCGTGGCGTTGCCGAGGTTCACCAGACGACCTTCGGAGAGCAGGATCAGGTGATCGTTGGTAGCGCGGTCGCGGAAGATGCGGTGCACCTGCGGCTTCACCTCGTCCCATTCCCAGGTGCGACGCATGAAGGCGGTGTCGATCTCGTGATCGAAGTGGCCGATGTTGCACACCACGCAGCCGCTCTTCAGTGCTGCGAGCATGTGGCGGTCACAGACGTCCATGTTGCCCGTGGCGGTGACAATCAGATCCTGCTGGGCGAGCAGCGCGCTGTCGACGCAGGCCGCCGTGCCGTCGTTGATGCCGTCGATGTAGGGCGACACCAGTTCGAAGCCGTCCATGCAAGCCTGCATGGCGCAGATCGGATCGATCTCGGAGATGCGCACGATCATGCCTTCCTGACGCAGGGACTGCGCCGAGCCCTTGCCCACGTCGCCGTAGCCGATGACGAGCGCGCGCTTGCCCGAGAGCAAGTGGTCGGTGCCGCGCTTGATCGCGTCGCTCAGGCTGTGGCGGCAGCCGTACTTGTTGTCGTTCTTCGACTTGGTGACGGAGTCGTTAACGTTCACCGCCGGCACTTTCAGCGTGCCGTCTTTCAGCATTTCCTGCAGGCGCAGCACACCGGTGGTGGTTTCCTCGGTGATGCCGTGCACGGCGTCAAGGAGCTGGGGATACCGCTGGTGCAGGATCTGCGTGAGGTCACCGCCGTCGTCGAGGATCATGTTGACGGGCCAGGGCTTGCCATCTTTCAGGATGGTCTGCTCGATGCACCACTCGTACTCCTCTTCCGTCTCGCCTTTCCAGGCGTAGACCGCGAGGCCGCGTGCGGCGATGGCGGCGGCGGCATGGTCCTGCGTCGAGAAGATGTTGCACGAGGACCAGCGCACTTCAGCGCCGAGATCGGCGAGCGTCTCGATCAGCACGGCCGTCTGGATGGTCATGTGCAGGCAGCCGAGGATGCGTGCGCCGGCGAGCGGCTTTTGCGCGCGGTAGCGCGAGCGCAGCGCCATCAGGGCAGGCATCTCGCTCTCGGCGATCTGGATTTCCTTGCGGCCCCAGTCGGAAAGGGTGATGTCGGCGACCTTGTAGTCCGTGAAGATCACGTCGATGCGGGCGGGAGTGGTCATGGTAAATCTCCGGGGTGTGTTGAAGCGTTCGTGGTCTGTGTCGTGTCAGTGTCTGTTCAGAGCGCTTTCGCGAGCGCTGCGGCGCGGTCGGTGCGCTCCCAGCTGAAGCCCTCGCGCCCGAAGTGGCCGTAGGAGGCCGTCGGGCGGTAGATCGGGCGCTTCAGGTCGAGCATCTCGATGATGCCGCGCGGGCGCAGATCGAAATGCTCGCGGATCAGCGCGATCACCTCGTGCTCGGGCAGCTTGCCCGTGTCGAAGGTGTTCACCGAGATCGAGGTGGGTTCCGCCACGCCGATCGCGTAGGAGACCTGGATCTCGCAGCGCTCCGCGATGCCCGCGGCCACGATGTTCTTGGCCACGTAACGCGCCGCGTAGGCTGCCGAGCGGTCCACCTTCGAGGGATCCTTGCCCGAGAACGCGCCTCCGCCGTGGCGTGCCATGCCGCCGTAGCTGTCGACGATGATCTTGCGGCCGGTGAGGCCGCAGTCTCCCATCGGACCACCGATCACGAAGCGTCCGGTGGGGTTCACGTGGATCTTCGTGCCGCTGTGCAGCCACTCGGCCGGCAGTACGTGGCGGATGATCATTTCGATCACGGCTTCGCGGATCGTTTCGTTGGAAACGTCGTCGTCGTGCTGCGTGGAGAGCACGACCGCATCGACTGCCACGGGGCGGCCGTTCTCGTAACGCAGCGTCACCTGGCTCTTCGCGTCCGGGCGCAGCCAGGGCAGGGTGCGGTCTTTGCGCAGCTGCGCCTGACGCTCCACAAGGCGGTGCGCATAGGTGATGGGCGCGGGCATCAGCACGTCGGTTTCGTTGCTGGCGTAGCCGAACATCAGGCCCTGGTCACCGGCGCCCTGTTCCTTGTTCTCGGAGGAGTCCACGCCCTGCGCGATATCGCGCGATTGCTTGCCGATCGCGTTCAGCACCGCGCAGGAGCGGCCGTCGAAGCCGAGCGCGGAACTGTCGTAGCCGATATCGACGATGACCTGGCGGATGAGGTCCTCGAGTTCGACGTAGGTGCTGGTCGTTACCTCGCCGGCCACGATCGCCATGCCGGTCTTCACCAGGGTTTCGACCGCGACGCGGGCGTGCGGGTCATCCTTGATGATCGCGTCGAGCACGGCGTCGGAGATCTGGTCGGCCATCTTGTCGGGGTGACCCTCGGAGACGGACTCGGACGTGAAGATGGAATACTCGCTCATGGTTGCTCCTTTTCCTGGAGTTTCTGGAAGACACGGAGTTGCACACGGAAGCCGTTGCGCAGCGCCAGATAAAGGTTGTGGTGCTCGACCAGCCCGGCCAGAGCGGCCCAGCCCGCGAGATCGGACGGCGCGAAGCCGAGCCACAGATCTCCGCAAGCCTCGCGCGCCCAGGCCTGGTCGTGCGCGCAGAGATCGGTCAGAAGCAGGGACCCGCCGGGCACCAGAGTGTGGGCGAGCTGTGCAAGCACTGCGGCAGGCGAGGCCGTGTGGTGCAGCACCATATTGCAGACGGCCAGATCGATGCTGCCCGCAAGCTCGCCGAGCGCGTTGCCGTCGGCCAGCCGGAGCTCGACGTTGTCGAGTTGCTGTGCCTCGCAGGCAGCGCGCGCCTGCGCGAGCATTTCCGGGGAGTTATCCAAAGCCAGCACCCGTGCAGCGCGCGCCGAGAGGGCGGGCAGCAGCCAGCCCTGGCCGGGCCCGAGCTCGAGTGCGGTGTCCACGGGTTGCAGCGCGTCGAGGAGTTCGGTGACAGCGGCCTGGTACTGCGAGGGCGGGGCGATCAGTTCCTGCTGCTCGAGGAACTTCGGCGCGTTGGCGGCAAAGAAGGCGCGCGAGTTCTCGGCCCGCTCGAAACGCACCCGCGCGATGCCCGCCAGCGTTTCCTCGCGCAGGGCCACAGCATCGGCTGCGTCGAGCAGGGCGCGGGCCGCGGGTTCGAGCGTGGCCGCGGCGCTGCGGTGGTAGAAGATCGAGGTGCCTTCGCGCCGGCGCCCGACCAGCCCTGCCTCTGCCAGCACCTTCAGGTGATGGCTCAGTGCGGGTTGGCGCACGCCGAGGATGCGGCACAGCTCCAGCACGCCGTAGGAGTCTTGACGGAGGGCGCCAAGAATCTCCAGACGCAACGGATCCCCGCCGGCCTTGTACAGACGGGCGAGAGCGTCGAGGGCTTCGATGGGCCCCGGCGTGGCTAGTGCTAATGACATGGGCCGCACTGTAGCAGCCGATTTCTCCTATATCAAAACTCTTCGATATATATTTCAGCCAAGGATTACCGAAGCCCGTGCTGGTCCGCCATGCGCTGGGCGCGAGCCCGGACACCATACTTTCCGGCCGTTCCCCGATCCTTTGAAGGACCACCGATGCCTGCCAGCACCAGCGCGAGCACTGCCTGAGATGCGTGCCGTCATCAACGGTTACGGCCGCATCGGGCGCTGCCTGCTGCGCGCCGCGCAGGAGCGCGCGCTCGGCGAGCAGCTCGAGATCGTGGCTCTGAACGAGCTCGCCAACCTCGAGACCATGGCCTACCTCACCCGTTACGACTCCACCCACGGGCGCTTCCCCGGCTGGGTCGAGCACAGCGAGGGTGAGCTCCGGATCGACGGCAGGCAGCTGCGGGTGAGCCATCACTCCGCTCTGGAGGCTTTGGATTGGGAGAGCGTGGGTGCGGAGCTGGTGTTCGAGTGCACTGGCAGCTTCAGTTCCCGCACGCGTGCTCTCGAGCACCTGCGACGGGGTGCGAAACGGGTTCTGTTCTCGCAGCCCGCCGACCCGGACGTGGACGCCACGGTGGTCTACGGCATCAACCACCATGAGCTGGGGCCTTCCCACACGGTGGTCTCGGCCGCCTCCTGCACCACCAACTGCATCGTGCCCGTGATCGATGTGCTGGAGCGGGCCTTCGGGGTCGAGACGGGCGTGATCACCACCATCCACTCGGCCATGAGTGATCAGCCGGTGCTTGATGCCTACCACAACACCGATCTGCGCAAGACCCGCGCGGCGCTGCAGTCGATCATCCCGGTGGATACCGGGCTCGCGGCCGGCATCGGGCGTGTGCTGCCGGCGCTCGCCGGCCGCTTCGAGGCGCAAGCGATGCGGGTGCCCACGCTGAACGTCTCGGCCATCGACCTGTCCGTGGTGCTGGGGCGGGACACCAGCGTTGCCGAGGTGAACGCCGTGCTGCACGCGTCGGCACAGGGCGCGCTCGAGGGCATTCTCGGCTACACCTCCGAGCCACTCGCCTCCTGCGATTTCATCCACGATCCGCGCTCAGGCGTGGTGGATGCCTCGCAGACCCGGTTGGGCGGCAAGCGTCTGCTGAAGGTGTTGATCTGGTTCGACAACGAGTGGGGCTACGCGAACCGCATGCTGGATGTCGCGTTATATTGGAACTCCCGCTGCCCGGTCGGCGCGTGAACCCACAAGGAAACAATT
>CAIXOY010000160.1 GCA_903921135.1 uncultured Gammaproteobacteria bacterium | reverse complement strand
GAAGTCTTTCGCCAGAGCCTGCAACATGCCGAGCGCTTTCTCATGCTCGCCGGCATCCGCGGCGCGCTGCACCTCGTCGAAACGCTGGAAGACCGCGCGGCGAATCTGCGGCGTACGGCGCGCTGCTGGGGCGCTGCGGGCGGGTTTGTCAGCAGAGGGCTCGGCCGCCGATGCCGCCGGCATGCCCGGCAACGCTGCGCAGACGGCAGCCAGAAGCAGGGCGATGTAGAAGTGTGGCGCCATGCTCATTGCTGGAGAGAGAACAGGAATTCGTTACGCACGCCCGCCACCTCCACCGGCTGGCCAGAGCGCTCGCGCGGGCGGTACTTGAACTGGCGGGCCGCAGCGACGGCAGCAGACTCGAAGGCACCCGGCGGATCGCAGTCCACGGGGCGTACATCGCGGGTGGTACCGGCCGCTGTCACCGTGAACTCCACCGTGCAGCGCCCGCTGATGCCGGCAGCCTGTGCGGCAGCGGGGTACTCGGGTGCGACGGTGACCAGCGGGAGATAGTCCGTTGCGGGCGCTGCCTCGGGTTCGTTGGAGGCCTTGCGCGCTTGACCGGGTACATCAGCTTGCAACGCCGCGGGGTCCGCACCCGGTTGCGGCGCCGCGGCATCAGGCCGCCACAGCACGGCCGCCGCCAGCGTCACCAGCACCGCCACCACCACGATGCCGCGCAGATGCGTGTGGTCGTGATCGTGCACCGCCGCGTGCTCGAGGCGCAGGGCCTTGCGACGCCGCAGCTGCCGCGGGCGGTGGTGTGGGCTCACCGCGTGGCGCCGCTCGCTGCCACCGCGACCAATGCCGCCGCTTCCTGATCGAGGGCGTGCGCCAATGCGCGCGCACGTGCGGCCAGTATGCCCTGGAGCAGCAGCACCAGAATGCCGGCGGCGAGACCAGCAACGGTGCTCGTGAGCGCCGGGGCAAGCGTGAGCAGCGCGAATGAGCCACCCTGCACCGGCGCCTGCATCACCGCCACCACCGTGCCCAGGACGCCGCAGAGCGGCACCGCAGCCGCCACCAGCCGAAGCATCGGCAGACCGAGTTCTATGGCGGGCATCTCGCGCAGCAGGGACTCGTGCAGCAGGTGCTCGAGCGCGTTCGCGTCGAGCCCCGGATGCGCGAGCGCCACGGCCCGCAGACGCGAAACGGGATGCGCCGGCGGCAAGTTGCCCGCGCCACGCAGCGCCGTGTTCCAGTGTTCCACCAGCACCAGACGCCACACGGCGAAGGCACCGGCCAGCAAACCGAGCAGCAGCGCGAGGCGCCCGGCCATGCCACCGGCCGCAAGCCGCTCGCCCAGCGTGGGTGCGGAGACTGCTGCATTCAGCGCAGCGCCATCGGCTGCGCCCGTCGGGTCGAGGTCGAAGGGCTGTACACCGTCCTTCGCGGCGAAAAACGCCGCAGCCGTTTCACGGACGTCTTCGGCGGGCTGGCGCGGCAGATCGAAGAACAGCCCGTCCTCACCGCGGTAGCGGAGATAACGCCCCGCCTCGTCGATGGCACCGAAACTGCCCATGCGCAGCACCGCACGGCGGGCGTCATTGCCCTCGGGTGAACGCACCGTGGCCTCGATGTGCCGCAGCGCGCCACCCTCGGCGAGTTCGCGCTGCAGTTCGAACCAGAGGCCCTCCAGCGCGGCGGCCGTCGGAAGACGCTCGCCGCTCGCGGCGGTGTCGAGAAGATCGTCCAGCGCGCGCACGCGATCGGTGCCCACCTCGGCTGCGACAGCAGAGCCCTGCAGCAGCGGGCGCAGCGCCGCGCCCTCTTCGCCCAGGTGCCGGAAGACTTTTTCCAGCGCACCCAAGCGCTCATGCAACTCGCGCGATTGCGCATCGACGGCGCGCTGCGTGATGTCGAAACGCTGCTCCAGCATGGTGGCGCGCTGCGTGGCGGCGGCGAGTTCTTCGCGCGCTGCGGCAAGCCGCGTCTGCTGGCGGTCGCGCTCTTCCAGGAAATTCTTCTGGCGGGCCTCATCTGCCTCGAGCCCGGTGGCGCGTGCCTGCCGCACGCGCTCGAGCAATTCCTGCAAGGAACGGGCGGGTGGGGAATCGGGCGCCGCAGCGGGTGCGGCAGCTTGCGAAGTGACGGCTTGCGGCACGGCGGCCTGTGG
>CAIXOY010000159.1 GCA_903921135.1 uncultured Gammaproteobacteria bacterium | reverse complement strand
TCTGGACGCGCTCGAAGGGCAGCATCACCGACGAGGAGTACAAGGAGTTCTACAAGCACGTCTCGCACGATTTCGAGGAGCCGCTGGCCTGGAGCCACAATCGCGTCGAGGGCAAGCTCGAGTACAACTCGCTGCTTTTCATTCCGCGCAAGGCACCCTTCGACCTGTGGAATCGCGAGGCTCCCCGCGGGCTCAAGCTCTACATCCAGCGCACCTTCATCATGGACGACGCCGAGCAGTTCCTGCCGCTCTACCTGCGCTTCGTCAAAGGCGTGGTGGATTCGAACGACCTGCCTCTGAACGTCTCGCGCGAGATCCTGCAGAAGAGCGCTGCCGTGGACTCCATGCGCGGTGCGCTCACCAAGCGCGTGCTCGATATTCTCGAAGGCCTCGCCAAGGACAAGCCCGAGGACTACCAGGCCTTCTGGGACACCTTCGGCCAGGTGATGAAGGAAGGGCTCGCAGAGGATTTCGCGCACAAGGAGAAGGTCGCGGGGCTGCTGCGTTTTTCCAGCACGCACACCGACAAGCCCGCGCAGGAGCACTCTCTTGCGGACTACATCGCGCGCATGCGGGAGGGGCAGAAAGCGATCTACTACGTCGTGGCGGACAATTTCCTCACGGCCCGCAACAGCCCGTACCTCGAGGTGCTGCGTCAGAAGGGCATCGAGGCGCTGCTGCTGCACGAACGCATCGACGAGTGGATGATCGGGCATCTGGGCGAGTTCGACGGCAAGGAGCTGATCGACGTCGCGCGCGGTGATCTCGACCTCGGCGAACTCGAGGACAGCGCCAGCAAGGAAGCCCGCGAGAAGCAGGCCGAGGAGTCCAAAGACCTTGTCGAGCGCGTGAAGAAAGTGCTCGAAGCGCGCGTGCAGGAGGTGCGTGTCACCGGACGGCTGACGGAGTCACCGGCCTGCCTCGTGGTGGGCGATCACGACATGGGCGTGCAGATGCGCCGCCTCATGCAGGCGGCCGGGCAGAAAGTGCCCGACACCAAGCCGATCCTCGAACTCAACCCCGGTCACCCCTTGGTGAAACGCCTTGATGCCGAACCCGACGAGGACCGCTTCGGTGCGCTCGCGACGGTGCTGTTCGAGCAGGCGCAACTCGCTTCTGGTGACCAGCTGGAAGATCCGGCGGCCTACGTGCAGCGCCTGAACCGTCTGCTGCTGGAACTCGCTGGCGGCTGATCGTCGCGCCCCGTGCGGGAGCGGGCCATGCCCGCGACCCGCCGTGACCCAGCATCCACGCTTCAGTTGCGGAGCAGGTCCCGTTCGCTCACGCCTCGGCACATCCCTGTGCCGAGGCTGCCATACTCCTGACGCCCTGCGCCTCGTCGCCCTATACTCGGCCCGCTTTCCGCCGGTCGGCGGAAGGGTCGACCGGGAGGAAGCATGCGGCTCGCGAACGAGGTGGCGGTGGTAACGGGCGGCGCGGCGGGCATCGGTGCCGCTATCGCGGAGCGATTCCAGGCCGAAGGTGCGCGCGTCTGGATACTCGATCGTGATGCGCCCGCTGCCGAGGCCACGGCCGCGCGTCTCGGTTGTGAGTTCCTGATCGCCGACGTGACGCGCGCAGACGAGGTGGCGCGCGCTTTTGATGTCGTTGCGGCTGAGGCCGGCGGAGTCTCCCTCCTCGTGAACAACGCGGCGGCCCCCGGTGAGCTGGTGCGTCTGCATGAATACAGCGTCGAGGACATCGACGGTGTCCTCGCCAGCAATCTCTCGAGCTATCTCTATTGCACGCACGCCGTGCTGCCGCAGATGCTGCGCGCAGGGCGCGGTGCGATCGTCAACATCGGCAGCGAAAGCGCGCTCAAGCCGCCCGTCGGCGAGTCCGTCTACGGCGCGGGCAAGGCCGGCGTGGTCGCGCTCACGCACAGCGTGGCGGTGGAGTACGGCCCCGCCATCCGCTGCAACTGCATCTCGCCCGGCGTGGTGCGCACGCCCATGACGCAGTTCCTGATCGATACCCCCGGCCTGCTCGATCCGGTGCGCGCCGAGAACCCCGGTTGGGAGCCGGGCGAGGTCGCGGATATCGCCGCGCTCGCGCTGTTCCTGGCCTGCAACGAGTCGCGCTACGTGAACGGCCAGAACATCGTTGCCGACGGCGGCACGGGCCTGCATCACGCAGGATGGACGCCGGTGAATGGCATGATCCGCCGCATGTTCGAGAAGGGCTGAGGAGGGCAGGGCGATGAGCACCGGGCCGCACGCTGAAGACGACCGTCGCACCCTCTGGCAGATGCCACCGCGGCCGCCGTGGCTTGCTCAGGTGAACGCGCTGGGCGCCACCATGGACATGGCAGGCGTGGTGCCGCTGGACGAGCACTCCCTGCTCGATGCCGCGCGCCGCAACACCGGGCTCGACGACTTCGGCGACAGCGAATGGCTGCCGCACTTCCGTCGCCTGATCCGCGCGATGGAAGAGGAGGCGCGGCTCAATTTCTTCGGCCGTATCCTCACGCGCTCGGATCTGCTCGTCTACCTCGAGGCAAGGCTCAACATCACCGAGGCCTACAAGCGTCATCCGGAGATCGACGCACAGCAGATCAGCGCGCCGGTGTTCATCCTGGGCTTCGGCCGCTCCGGCACCACGATCCTGCACGAAACACTCTCGCAGGATCCGCAATTCCGCTCCGTGCGCATGTGGGAGGCACTGTGGCCCTGGCCCGCGCCGGAAGAGGCCACCTACGAGACCGACCCGCGCATCGCCCGCGCGCAGGCGCGAATCGACGTGGTGAACGCGGTCTCGCCCGAGTGGGCGAACATGCATGCGCAGGGTGGCGCGCTGCCGGTGGAGGACATCGAGTTCACCTATTCGGCGTTCTTCTCCGAGGTCTGGGGCTGCGGCTTCCAGGTGGGCAGTTACGACCGCTGGTTCGCGGCGCAGGATCCTGCTTATCACTTCTGGTGGCATACGCGGATCCTGAAACTACTGCAGTGGAAGTACCGCAAGCCGCACTGGCTGCTGAAGAATCCCACGCACATGCCGCGTATTCCTCATCTGCTGAAGGCCTACCCGGACGCGAAGATCATCTTCCCGCATCGAGACCCGGTCGCCTCCGCCGACTCGGTGGTGAATGTCGAGGGCACCATTTTCTCGTGGCGCACCGACCACGTGTACGCGGGCGACGAATTCGCCGAGTGGATCGACGTCGATACCCGCGTGCGCAAATGGGATGACGTGATGCGCTGGATCGATGAGGGCACGCTGCGCGAAGGTCAGCACGCGCACATCCTCTACGCCGATTTCATGCACGATCCGATGCCTGCCATCAGAGCGCTCTACCGGGATCTGGGGCTCGCGCAGGACGCATCGGCCTTTGCCCGGATGCAGGCGTTCCTCGAGGAGCGCAACCGCGGCACGCTGGGGCGCACGGCGAGTTACCGCAAAAGCGCGTCCTCCGACCCGCGGGTCGTGGCCGAGCGCGAGAAATACCGCCGCTATCAGAGCCGCTTCGGCGTGCCCGACGAAATCTGAGACCATTATCCGCCCTTCCGGAGACGCTTCATGCCCCATGCACTCAGGCACCTGCTACACGAACTCCAGCTTGCCGTGCTGAAGCTGGTGATCCGACTGCTGCCGGGCGCGCGTCCGCCGGTGCTCTTCGCGGGTTCAGGCTCAGCGCTGCAGTTGTGCCATGCGCTGGCCGACATGGGCACGCGACGGCTGCTGCTGGTGACGGATGCGGTACTGGTGCGCCTCGGTGTGGTGGCGCCACTGCTCGATGCCCTGCGTTCGCGCGGCATCGACTGCGTGGTGTACGACGGCGTTGAGCCGGATCCCACGCACGCGCAGGTAGAGGCCGGCCTCGCCCTCGCGCGCGAGCACGGCAGCGAGGCCGTGCTGGCGGTGGGCGGTGGATCGCCCATGGATGCTGCCAAGATCATCGCTGCTTGCGTCAGCAATGGCGTGGCGCCGGCAGCGCTGGTGGGAAACTTCAAAGTGAAGATCGAGCCTTTGCCGCTCTACGCCATACCCACGACGGCCGGCACGGGCGCCGAGGTGACCGTTGCCGCCGTGATCACGGATACGGCAGCGCGTGCCAAGCTCACGGTGGTTGACGGCAAGCTGGTGCCGCGCATGGCGGCACTCGACGGCAGTCTGATGCTCGGGCTCCCGCCACACGTCACGGCCGCGAGCGGCATGGATGCGCTCACGCACGCGGTGGAATCCTTCGTCTCGCGCTTCGCGGACGAGAAAACCCGGCCGCTCTCGCTCACGGCCACGCAGATGGTCTTCAGGCACCTGCCGCGTGCCTGTCACGCGGGAGAGGATCTGGCGGCGCGGCAGTCCATGGCCTTCGCGGCCACCTACGCAGGCATGGCATTCAGCCGAGCCAGCGTGGGATACGTGCACGCAATCGCGCACAACCTGGGCGGGCTCTATCACACGCCCC
>CAIXOY010000158.1 GCA_903921135.1 uncultured Gammaproteobacteria bacterium | reverse complement strand
GTTGATGTCGAGCCATGCCCGGTTGATCGGGTGGCTGCGGTAGATCGACTGCGCGCCGGAGTGGACCAGCAGCTTGTTCACGGCCTCGGCGCATTTCGGTGCCACCAGCGCCGCGTCGTAGCGCATCTTCACGCGATCCTCCATCGCCGGAACCTCGCCCGCGGCAGCGGCGGCCTGCATCAGGCCGAAGTTGC
This sequence comes from uncultured Gammaproteobacteria bacterium, assembly GCA_903921135.1. GTDB lineage: Bacteria > Pseudomonadota > Gammaproteobacteria > Pseudomonadales > UBA5518 > UBA5518. The sequence goes on along the minus strand of CAIXOY010000158.1, from coordinate 1,528 downwards.
GATACATGATCGTCTTGCACTCGTCGATCACACGGCTTGCTTCGGCGGCGGCCTCTTGCGCGCCCGGGTCGAGTGCCGCACGTTTGGCATCGTTCAGGCCCACGCGGTCGCGGTTGATGCTGATGAAACTCTCGAGCGCGCCCTGCAAGGCTCCGATCGAGGATGAACACACCGCACGCACGAAGATCTGGCCGAAGGGCAAACGGAAGAGCGGGTTGGTATTCACCGCATTGCCGGGCGATGAGCAGTTGAAGCCGTCCAGGGCCCGGTGCGTGCGGTACTCCGGCACGATGGCGTCTTCCACGATGATGTCGTTACTGCCGGTGCCCTCGAGCCCGCTCACGTCCCAGTTCGCTTCGATGCGGTACTCGCCGCGCGGCACGAGGAAGGTGCGGTAATCCGCCGCTTCGCCCGCCGTGGCCGGCGGTACCATCGCGCCGAGAAAGGCCCAGTCGCAGTGCTCGGAGCCGCTCGAGAAACTCCACTTCCCGCTCAGGCGATAACCTCCCTCCACGCGCTTCACCTTGCCCACGGGCATGTAGGAGGAGGAAATCAGCGTGTCCTCGCTGGTGCCCCAGACATCGCGCTGCGCGCGTTCGTCGAAGAGCCCGAGCTGCCAGTTGTGGATCGCCACCACGCCCAGCACCCAGGCGGTGGACATGCAGCCCTCCGCAAGCGTGATCTGCACGTCGAAGAAATCCTTCGGCTCGAGTTCGAAGCCCCCGTGCCGCGCGGGCTGCAGGATGCGGAAGAAGCCCGCCTCGATCATCTCCTGCACCGTTTCTTCAGGCAGGTGATGCAGTTCGGCCGTGTGCTTCGCGCGCTCACGCAGGCGGGGCACCATCTCCCGTGCCCGGTCCCGCAGTGCCTGCTGCAGTGCGCTGCGCTCGAGTTCCTTCGCGTTCCAGGGACCGGCGACGGCGGTGTTCATGGCTGTGCTCCGTGGTGAAGTGGCAATCAACCCTGACCCCAGCGATGACCCCAGTGGCTGGTGGTCGCGCTGCGGGTGGGAAGGTAGGTGGACCAGTCGATCTGCACGCCGTCGTAGCCGTACTCCAGCATGAAGCCGGCGGGCGTGACGACGTACAGCGAGACCATCCGGTCGTTGGTGTGGCGTCCGAGGTTGGTGGCGATCGGCACGCCGTGCGCGTGGACGCGGTCCATGAAGGCGCCCACGGCGTCGATGTCGGGCACCTCGAACATCAGGTGCACCAGATTCCCCGGCATGGGCGTGGCGCTCTCGAAGAGCGCGAGGCTGTGGTGGCGCGGGTTGTTGCAGTGCAGGAAATGCAGCCCCTGACCGGGATCGGCGGGGTCAGGCGACATGTGCAGATGCAGGTAGTCGGTCTGGCCGAAGCCCATCACCTGGGTGAAGAAGCGGTGCGAGCCCGCGAGGTCCGGCGTGGCGGCGGCGATGTGCCCAAGCCCCATGTTGCCGTGGTAACCCGTAACGAAACGCGGGCTGCCCGCAGCTGCTGCCGGCGGCAGGTAGTCGAGCACCATGCCGTGGAAGAGTTCGCAGTCGAGC
>CAIXOY010000157.1 GCA_903921135.1 uncultured Gammaproteobacteria bacterium | reverse complement strand
GGATCTGGCCTGTCGATGGTCGAGTGGGAGCCGATCATGGGCGTTGTGCCGCCCTTGTCGGAGTCCGACTGGAACCTCGCGTTCGAGGCCTACAAGCAGTACCCGCAGTACCGTCTCACGCATCCCGACATGGATCTTGCGGGGTTCAAGGGAATCTTTTTCTGGGAGTACGTACACCGCGTCCTCGGTCGTGCGATCGGCATGGCATTCGCGATTCCGTTTTTCTGGTTCCTTGCGCGGCGTGCGTTCGAGCGACCCTTGGCGATCCGTCTCGGGATTGCCTTGCTGCTCGGCGGCATGCAGGGGTTCGTGGGGTGGCTGATGGTCAAGAGCGGTCTCGTTGATGAGCCGCGCGTCAGCCATTTCCGGCTGGCCGCTCACCTCGGCCTTGCTCTGGCGATCATGGGTTATCTGACCTGGGTTCTGCTGTCGCTGCGGCCGCAGCAGGCGCGAGAGCGCGACGGTCGGGGCATTCCCCTGTGGGCGCTGGGTGTGGTGAGCGGACTCACGGTGGTACAGATCCTCTACGGTGCTTTCGTCGCTGGTCTGCGAGCCGGTTGGGGCTTCAATACCTTTCCCATGATGGGCGATCGCTGGATCGCCGAGGCAGTGCTGGCGATGGATCCGTGGTGGCTGTCCTTGCTGCAGGATCACGCCACGGTGCAGTTCGTCCACAGGCTTCTGGGAACGGTGCTGCTCGTGGCGGTCGCTTTTGTGTGGCTGCGTTTCCGCGCTCAGGCGCGGGACGAGGTGCAGAAGATTTCCATCCATCTCCTGCTCGCGCTGGTGTGCGTGCAGTACGCACTTGGCGTCTACACGCTGGTGAACGTCGTGCCGCTGGTGCCGGCGGTCATGCATCAGGGTTGCGCCGCGCTGGTGGTGGTGGCCCTGGTTGGCGTGCTCAGCCGGTCCTGGCACCCTGCTCCGGTCCGCGCGATGGCGGCGGGGGACGCGCGACCGCTTCCGGCCTGAGCCCTCAGCCGGCTTCTGCCGAGTAGTTCACCACGCAGTCGCGCCCGGCGGCCTTGGCCTGGTAGAGCGCAGTGTCTGCGCGCGTAAAGACCCGGTCCGGCTCGTCGTCGTCCGCGAAACCTGCCACGCCGAAGGATGCCGTCACCGTGACGCCCTTGCGCCCACCGGCCTCGATCGAAAGGGCGGCGATGGCCTCCCGCACTTTCTCCATCGCGCCCTTGGCCTGCTCCGGGGTGGTTTCCGGCAGCAGGAACACAAACTCTTCGCCGCCGAATCGCGCCACGAAATCGGTTTTCCGGAGCTGCGATGAGACGCACTCTCCCACGGCACGCAGCACGGCATCGCCCACTGCGTGACCGAAGCGGTCGTTCACGTTCTTGAACCTGTCGATGTCACAGACCGCCAGCGCGAGCGGACGTCGATAGCGCTGCCAGCGCTGGTATTCCTGCTGGAGGCGGTTCGTCCAGGCTTCGCGGTTCGGGAGGCGGGTAAGGGTGTCTGTGTGCGCGAGGCGGCGCTGCTCCTCGATCATCAACTCGGCGTCGCGGGTTTTCTGCTGGAGTTCGATGACGCGCTCGGCCAGCGCGCGCGCGCCCGCAGCGCTTTCGCTGCCGATACGCTCCTCCTGCTCGCGGAAGCTCTCGAAGGCCTGACCGATACCGTCGAGCCGTTTGTTCACTTCCTGTTTCAGGCTTTGCAGGTCACGCGTGCCCGAGATCTGGTGCCGGATGTGTTCGATGCCGTCGCGCATGGCTGTGTCGAGCGAGCTGCTGTTGCTCTTGCGCTCGGCGTCCAGATGTCCGCCCTCGGCAATGGTTTCGGCCGCGGAGACAAGGCGTGAACTCAGTTGCTCGAGGAAGACCGAGAATTCCTGGCGGCTCTGTTCGAGTGCGCTCCGCGTAAGAAGCAGTACCTCCTCGAGGATATGACCCAACTCCCCCAGGCGGACGCTGCGATCGAGCCGCTGCCGGATGGCGCTGTAGTCCGCGTGCAGGCGCGCACTCGATTCCGGCGGCTCGAGCATTTCCAGAAGTTCGACCAGAATTTTTTTCGAGCCATCGTCCAGGAGGCTTGACGCCGGGTCGGGTTGGTCTTGGGGCCCGGTGTCGGACAGGGGTGAGGGTTGTGCTTCTGTCCTGGGCGGTTCGCTGTCCGCAACCGGGGCGGCTTTTGCGGGAGCAGCCTCGGTGGCGCGCGCACCGAACCAGCGCTCCAGTATGCCGGCGCTTGCCGGTGGGGTGTCGGGCTTCTCTCCCGGATGCACATCTGCCCGCAGCGCCACTGCACGGAGCAGCGCATCCAGCGGATCCAGGCCGCGCAATTCCTTGCGCAGCAATTGAGAGGCACGCTGTGTCTCGCGTGGCTGCTTGCCCGTATCGACCTGATCGAGCAAGGTGGTGATGGCGCTTTCGAGGCGGGGGTCGATATTGCGGTCGCGGCGGCTGAGTTCGCGCAGGCGCTCCTCCAGCACGTCGAGTTTGCTGGAGAGCACCTCGCGCGAGAGGGCTTTCATCCGCAGGAATGCCCGGAGTTCCCGGAGTTCGATATCCAGTTCGTGGTCCTGGCCCTCGCTGGCAAGCGTCAGGCGGTTCAGCCCCCGTACGAGTTCCTGCGTGAACTCGCGGTTGTCCCTCGCTGTCCGCTCTATGGCTTCCAGCGCGAGTTCGTATCGCTGCTTCCATGCAGAGGCGTCTTCAGCCATGCATCTCTCCCCTAACCCCGGGCGGCATGGCCTCAACTGTAGACGCTGCCGGGGCTGTGTGCGCGATGCTTGCGGCAAGCGCACGCGGATCCTGCAGCGTCCAGCGCAGGTGGCTTCGCGCCTCTGGTGTGCCGCACAGGAGCAGCTTGTCTCCGGGTTCGATGCGCGCGGTGTCCTCGGGAAGAAGGATTTTCCCGCGCTCGCGTTGAATCAGGAGGGGAATCGCGTCCAGCCAGATGGCAGGGTTGTCCGGTGAGCGCATCAGATCGGCAACGCTGAGCGCATAGCCCGTTGCCAGGATGGCCCAGGGTGCTGGCGCCTCGGCCTCGTCCAAGGTGACCGACCAGCTGTCCGGTACGGTGTCGCCGATACGCTCCCGCAGCCGCAGCAGAAGCGCGTGAGCCCAGAGCTCGTCTTCCCGGCGTGCGAGGTTCAGGAAGTACGACAGTTGCGGAGCCCTGATGACCCTCAACACCTCCGCTGCCACGACATCGCCCGAGAGGATGGCCATGTCGGGCGAGAGCGCCTCGAACAAGGGCGTGTTGGTTTTCTCGCTCTGCCGCACCACCGTGAAGATGCCCGGGCGCAGTTCCCGCGCAAGCATCGTGACCGCGAGTGCGACGGTGTCGTCGGCAATGGTGACCACGATCCCGTTTGCCTGCTCGATCCCCGCAGCACGCAGCGCCGCAGCATCGAGGGGGTTGCCGGCGATGAGCCCGTGCCGTTCGTCTGCATCCGCGAGGTGTTCAGGGTCCGCGACAACGCATACCTCCATGCCGGACTGGAGCAGGTGGCGTCGCACGGTGCGGCCGAAGCGCCCATAGCCACACACCAGCCATTTGCCGCCGGGTACGCGCCGCGCCGCGTGTGCAGGCGTCATGCTCTGGGTTGTAAGCGATTCGTAGATCACGCGAAGGCTGGGCCGTGTGATGGCCTCGGCGAGGCGTGTGGCAAACCCGTCGGCCGGATTGATGATGTGGTCGGCCCCCACCCGTGACAGCGCGGCGTGATGCCGGTGGTGATGCGCCACGCAGACCGAAAGGACATGCGGTGCCAGCAACCTTGAATTGAGCGCAACGGCAAGATTCGCGGCATCGTCACCCGTGAGCGCGAGGGTCGCGATGCACGCCGGGTTACCGATGCCGGCCTGCAGCAGCACCTCCGGATCCACGGCAGGCGCCTGCAGTGCCGGAACGCTGGTGGTGAGATCGTCGACCTCGACCACCTGCGCGCGTGCGGCATCCTTGTCGACGACCACCACGCCGATGCCGTCCTCCGTGAGTTCGCGGGTGACGACCGCACCGGCATCACCGTACCCGCAGACGATCACGAACGGTTCGCGCATGCGCGCGACTGAACGCCGGAATCGTCCTTCGTGCGCGATGCGCCGGAACAGCGGATCCTGCAGCGTGGCCAGGAGCTCCCCGATGCCATACAGCCAGGCCACGACGGTGGAGTAGATCGACCAGGTTGCCCACATGCGCTGGGCATCCGAGAAGGGGTAGGGGATCTCTCCGAGTCCGATGGTCGTTCCCAGAAAACTCACGAAGTAGAAGGCGTGGAAAAAGCCCATGGTCCACGGCTCCCCGGACGGCGTGCGTCCCGGCACCAGCGTGAAGCCGATGACGGCGACGGCGTACACGAGCAGCAGGAGGATCAGGGGCGCACGCAGCCTGCGCAGCAGCAGGAATACGCCAGGCCCTGCCCGGTGCTGGGGCGCGCTCATCGGCGCAAGCTTGCCGTCTCGATGACAAGCAGCACCACCGACACGACGTTGGCCACCATCGCCCCTACGGCGAGCGAGACGACCATCACCGATTCGGCCGCGTCGAGGGGTTGCCCGTCCATGCTTTTCAGCGCCCACACCACGGCGGCAGCGATCAGCTGGACATCGGAGACGAGGCTCGTCGCGAGCATGGTCGAGCCGAGCAAGGAGCGCTCGCCGAACTTCATGACCGTGGCGATCAGGCTCACCACGATGGCAAGGCAGAGGTCATAGGGGTCGTGAAAGGCAATGATCTCGGGGTTGCCGTACACGAAACCCACGTTCAGGGTAAGCGCCAGCACGATGACAAAGGCGAACAGGATTTTCTCGATGCTCATTGCTGAGGATGCCCGGGCCAGAGGAATCCGAAGGCTACCCGAGCCACTCCGGTCGGGCAACGCGCGTCAACACTGACGGGCCCGGATGCCCGACCGGCCATCGGGCCCGCGTGTGGCACAATCCGGAGCCGCACCGGACCCGGTGCAGGGCGTGTGGTTTGCGGGGGCAAGATCGATGGAAATGCGTCATATCGAAATCAGCGCGTTTGGTGGTCCGGAGATGCTGCGGGAGACGCGCGGACTTGCCCCCGGGGCAGCCAAGGGCGAAATCCTTGTGAAGGTGCATGCGGCAGGGGTCAACCGGCCCGATGTCGTGCAGCGGCAGGGTTTTTATGCGCCGCCACCGGGTGCCTCGCTCATCCCGGGGCTTGAGGTTGCCGGGGAGGTGGTGGAGGCGGGCGAGGGGACGCAGAGGTGGCGCGTGGGTGACCGCGTGTGTGCGCTCGTCTCGGGCGGCGGCTACGCGGAGTACGTGAGCGTACCGTGGCGGCAGGCGCTGCCTGTTCCCCGTGGTCTGTCGATGGAGGAGGCCGCGTGTCTCCCGGAAACAGCGTTCACGGTATGGAGCAATCTCTTCGATCGTGGCCGGCTCGCTGCAGGCGAGGTGCTGCTCGTGCACGGCGGCAGCAGTGGCATAGGCACCATGGCGATTCAACTTGGTCG
>CAIXOY010000156.1 GCA_903921135.1 uncultured Gammaproteobacteria bacterium | reverse complement strand
GCCCTTCGAGCGCGTCCAGAGCGCCGTGGCCTGATTCACGCTCTCCCATTCCGGGGCTGCGTCCTTGTCCTTCTCTTCGCCGTACTGTTCCTTGACCATGAGGACGGGGAGCGAGATGTGATCGGAGTAGCGCTTGACCACCGAGCGCACGCGCCAGGCATCCAGAAATTCATCGCTGCCCTCTTTGACGTGCAACACAACCGTGGTGCCGCGCTCGGAGCGCTCGGTATCCTCCACGCTGAATTCGCTCTCGCCGGCCGATTCCCAGCGCACGCCAGCGGATGCCGGCAGCCCGGCCCGGCGCGTGAAGACCTCGACGCGATCAGCCACCATGAAGGCGCTGTAGAAGCCCACACCGAACTGCCCGATCAGCTGCGAATCCTTGCGCTGGTCGCCCGAGAGCTGCGAGACGAACTGCGCCGTGCCCGAACGGGCGATGGTCCCGAGGTGGCTCACGGCCTCCTCGCGCGACATGCCGATGCCGTTGTCGGTGATGGTGATGGTGCGGGCCTCCTTGTCGACGCCGATGCGGATCTCGAGGTTCGGGTCCTCGGCCAGCAGATCGGGGTTGGAGAGCGCCTCGAAGCGCAGCTTGTCGGACGCATCAGAGGCGTTCGAGATCAGCTCGCGGAGGAAGATCTCCTGCTTGCTGTAGAGCGAGTGGATCATGAGATGCAGGAGTTGCTTCGCCTCGGTCTGGAAGCCAAGGGTCTGCTTCTGGGTGCTGGCAGCGGTCATGTTCGGAAGGCTCCGGGGCAGTGGAAGACGAAGCCCAGAGGTGGGGACGCACGGCGCGGTTTCAAGGGCGCTCGCGCCCATGGGCAGGGCTCTGCCCTATGGGTTCAGTCCCGGGAGCGGGACTCGACCCAGCGCAGCATCACCTCAGGCGTGTGGGTGAAATCCCTGCGGTTGGCTGGCAGGCTCCAGGCCTGCTCCACCACGCCGGGGCTGTAGGAATAGCAGGAACCCGCGGGCATGGGATGATCCGCCGCGGGATGGCTGCCAGCGGCCACCATGTCGTAGATCCGCGCAAGCGACACGAAGTAGCCCCGCGCCAGCATCAGCGCGTGTTCGAGCTCCTCTCCGGCGAGCGCGGACGAGGCCCAGCGGGTAAAACCTCCCAGCACCTGCTGCCCGGCGAAGCGCTCGGGCGCGCTGATGCGACCGTGCTCGATGCTCCAGCGCAACACCTCTGTGCCGTCGCGCAGGAGCACCGCCTCCGTGCGACCATCGATCGCGTCGGGAATGCTGATCTCGTAACGCCGCACCCCCGTGGCACCACGCGAGGCGTGCGCGATCGCCCAGCCTGCGAGGTCGAAAAGATGCGTGCAGTTGGCGCGCGGATCGGCGTGGCGCTTGAGTTCGAGGCTCGCCTGCGTGAGCGTCGCGCCGACCAGCGCGGTGATGGGCCCCACCGCACCGCTGCACGTCGACAGGGGATGGCGCTCGGCATGCGCGCTAACCGTTGTGACGCGCTCTCCGTCGTGGCCGATGCGTACAGAAAAGGCGTGGGGATCGTCTTCGAGCGCAGCCGTCACCGTGCAGGCATCGGGCGCATCCAGCAGAACAACGCGCCGGTAACAGCCCTTGCCGTAGTTGGCATCGAAGGGAGCGAGGTTGGCGAACTCGGTCTCGCGGACGTCCATGTACAAGCAGGACCGTGCCCGCAGCTGCCACGCACCCTGAGGGCACGTGGCAGGGCGCGGGCTTACCAGCCCGTAACGTCCTTCACGGCGGCGCCGATGTCCGCAAGGCTGCGGACGGTGCGCACGCCAGCGGCTTCCAGCGCGGCGAATTTCTCGTCTGCCGTGCCCTTGCCACCCGAGATGATCGCGCCGGCATGGCCCATGCGCTTGCCCTTGGGCGCCGTGACGCCTGCGATGTAGGACACCACGGGCTTGGTGACATTCGCCTTGATGAAGGCGGCGGCTTCTTCCTCGGCGCTACCGCCGATCTCGCCGATCATCACGATGGCCTCGGTGCCGGGGTCGTCCTGGAACATGCGCAGGATGTCGATGAAGTTCGAACCCGGGATCGGATCACCGCCGATGCCCACGCAGCTCGACTGCCCGAAGCCCGCGTCGGTCGTCTGCTTGACCGCCTCGTAGGTGAGCGTGCCGGAGCGCGAGACGATGCCCACTCGGCCGGGCTTGTGGATGTTGCCCGGCATGATGCCGATCTTGCACTCGCCAGGCGTGATCACGCCCGGACAGTTCGGCCCGATCAGGCGCACGCCGAGTTCGTCGCACTTCACTTTCACATCGAGCATGTCGAGCGTGGGCACACCCTCGGTGATGCACACGATCAGGCGCAGGCCCGCGTTGGCTGCCTCGAGGATGGAGTCCTTGCAGAAGGGAGCCGGCACGTAGATGACAGAGGCATCTGCGCCGGTGGCCTCGACGGCGTCACGGACGGTGTCAAAAACGGGAAGGCCGAGGTGGATCTGACCGCCTTTGCCGGGTGTCACGCCACCGACCATCTGGGTGCCGTATTCGATCGCCTGTTTCGAGTGTGAGGTACCTTGCGAGCCGGTGAAGCCCTGGCAAATGACCTTGGTGTCCTTGTTGACCAGAATGCTCATCGTGCTTACCCCTTCGCTGCCTTGACCACGGACTGCGCTGCCTCGGTGAGGCTGTCGGCCGCGATGATGTTGAGTCCGCTGTCTGCCAGCATCTTGCGGCCCAGCGGCGCGTTGTTGCCTTCCAGGCGAACGACCACGGGCACCTTGACGCCCACCTCGGCCACAGCGCCGATGATGCCTTCGGCGATCAGGTCGCAACGGACGATACCGCCGAAGATATTCACCAGCACCGCGCGCACGGCGGTATCGGAGAGGATGATCTTGAAGGCCTCGGAAACGCGCTCTTTGGTCGCACCGCCGCCGACGTCAAGAAAGTTCGCCGGGCGACCGCCGTGCAGGTTCACGATGTCCATGGTGCCCATCGCGAGGCCGGCGCCGTTCACCATGCAGCCGATGTCGCCGTCGAGGGCGACATAGTTGATTTCCCACTGCGCGGCATGCACCTCGCGGGCATCTTCCTGCGAGGGGTCGTGCATCTCGCGAAGCGCCTTCTGACGGTAGAGCGCGTTGCTGTCGATGTTGATCTTGGCGTCGAGGCAGTGGAGGTTGCCGGCGGTGGTGATCACCAGCGGGTTCACTTCGAGGAGCGCGAGGTCTTTGTCTTTGAACAGCTTCGCGAGCTTGAGGAAGATGTCGACGAACTGGTTCACCTGCGGGCCTTTCAGGCCCAGCTTGAAGGCGAGTTCACGGCCCTGGTAGGGCTGCGCGCCGGTGAGCGGGTCGATGGCGGCCTTGAAGATCTTCTCGGGCGTCTCGTGGGCGACTTTCTCGATTTCGACGCCGCCTTCGCTGGAGGCCATGAAGACGATGCGGCGCGAGCCGCGATCCACGACTGCGCCCAGATAAAGCTCGGAGGCGATATCGGTGCAGGATTCGACCAGGATCTTCGAGACCGGCTGGCCTTTCTCGTCGGTCTGGTAGGTGACGAGGTTGCGGCCAAGCCAGTGCGAGGCGAAGGCGCGGATCTCATCCTTGCTCTTCAGCAGCTTCACGCCACCGGCCTTGCCACGGCCACCCGCATGCACCTGTGCCTTCACGACCCACATATCGCCACCAATGGCGTCTGCGGCATCAGCGGCCTGATCGGGCGTGTCGACGGCAAAACCCTTGGAGACGGGAAGCCCGTACTCGGCAAACAGTTGCTTGCCCTGGTACTCGTGCAAATTCATGGCGTGGTGATCCTGCGTACGACTGGGATGGGGCCACGGAGGCATGCCACATGGGGCCGCCCCCGGAGCGGCGAGCATTATGTCCAAAAACAGACGCCCGTCATACCCTGAACGGGGGTTGCGGCGCACGGGCACCTGTCGTGGTGATCTGCCGCAAGGAGCGACCGGCATCCTGCCCGCCCTCTTCCAGCCCTTCTCGCAAATCGACAGTTCGGCATCGAAGCGTTTCGCGGGCACGGGCCTCGGACTCGCGATCTGCAAACGCCTCGTCGCCATGATGGATGGCGAAATCGGCGTCGAGAGCGCGCCTGGCAAAGGCTCCACCTTCTGGTTCACGCTGCCGCTCGCGCCCTGCGCGGCACCTGTGCCGAAGGACCGGGAGTCGGGACTCGCACAGTCAATAGAGGAACTGAGCGGGAGATTGCTGCTGGTCGAAGACAACCCCGCGAACCAGATCGTGATCCGCTCGATGCTGCGCAACCTCGGCATCGAAGCCGATCT
>CAIXOY010000155.1 GCA_903921135.1 uncultured Gammaproteobacteria bacterium | reverse complement strand
GCGCGCCGCCGAGGAACGCACCGAAGGCAACGACGCCCAGACCCGTGGTCTCGAGCAAGCCACCCCAACTCCCGGCGAGCACGATCACCAGGCTCGCGCCCACCGAGGCACCGCTCGAGACACCGATCAGCGAGGGATCGGCAAGCGGATTGCGGAACAGCCCCTGAAGGATGGCGCCGCAACTCGCCAGTACCAGACCCACGCTGAGCGCGAGCAGCACGCGCGGCGCGCGGATCTCGAGGAGGATCAGCGCATCGCGCGGCGGCGTTGCCGGCGTGGCGATGTACTGCACCAGCGCACGCGCCATGGCGGAGGGAGAAATGGAGACCGGGCCAGTCATCAGCGCCAACACCACCACGACCGGCAGCAGCAGCAACAGCACGCCGAGAAAGGCACCCTGCGGCAGGAGTCGCTGCATGGCGTGACTCAGCGAGTGCCGTGCATGGCGGGGAACCAGCACGCCGCGGCGGCTCGCGCCATCTGCAGTGCCCGGTTACGGGCCCGTCTGATGGCGCAGGAGCGGGGCGACGGGATGCTCATTGCAGCTTGTAACGCATCCCGACGTACCCGCCGATGCCGGGCGCCCTGTAACCGAAGACCTCTTCGTAGTCTTCGTCCAGCAGGTTCTCGCCGCGCGCATAGAGTTCGGTCGACGCGTCGAGCGAGTAGGTGATGTTGAGGTTGAGCAGCGTGTAGTCGTCCATCTTCACGATGCGCGAGGGCTCGGGCCACGGCGGGAAGTACTGGTCGTCCTGCGTGCCGTTGTATTGCGCGTTCAGATTGAGCTGCAGATCCTGGCGGGCCTGCCACCCGAGCGTGAGGCTCGCGATGTGCGGGGCACGGCGCAGTTCGTCCACCGTTTCGCCGGTGGCATCGGGTGCCGTGGAGTCGGTGTAGGTGTAGCTGCCTGACAGCGAGAACGTCGACGAAAGCGCTGCGCGAAGGGCCAGTTCCACGCCTTCACGCTTGCTCTTGCCGTCGCGGTTCGCGGCCGTGAAGTTGAAGGTGAGGGGATCGAACACGAAGCCGTCGATTTCATCCGTGAGATCGGCATGGAAGACCGTGACCGAGCCCACGATGCGTTCGTCCTGCCACGATTGCTCCACGCCGAACTCCACGCTCTCGGACTCCTCCGGCTGGAGGTCGGGGTTGCCCTGGAAATTCGTGTAGTAGCCGAAGCGTTCCGAGAAGGTCGGGTTCTTCACCGCGGTTCCCCATGCAGCGCGCAGGCGCGTGGCGCTGGAGGCGATGTCGTACACGGCTTCGAGGCGCCAGGTTCGGGCGCTGTCGAACTCGGAGTTGTCGTCACGGCGCACGCTAGCGGCGAGCGTCAGCGCCTCGGCGAAGGTGCCCCGGTACTCGAGCCCGGCACTGTCGGTATCGCGCGAGCGGTCCTGGTTGGGGTCACCCCAGGGCTGCGCCTCGCCGCGCTGGCGGAAGTCTTCCCGCTCGCGCTCGAGGAGCATCGTGACTGTTTGCGCGCCGTCGGCCCACTGCACGGAACCGAGATAGCGGTACTGGTCCTTGCGTGTGCTGGTGTTCCCGGTGGTGGCACCGTACTCGACGTTGTCGTTGTCCCACGCGGTCCACGCATATTCCAGACGGTGCTTCAGCAGGCCCTCGAGCATCCCGTAATCGGCGGACAGGCGCGCGGCATCACCCCGGAAGTCAGAGTAGGAGTCGGTGTCTTCGGGAAGGCCCGTGAGATAGGACATGGAGTCGAAGTCGCTGCGACCGTCGCTGCGGCGAGCGCTCAGGCCAAGACGCAGGTCGGGTGTCAGGGACCAGCCGCCTTTCAGCGAATAGGTTTCGTTGCGGTAACCGTCTTTCTCGCTGCCCTCGCGCGAGATGTTGCTGCCCTCCGAGTCCATCACCGAGGCGCTGACGCGGATGTCAGCGGTCTCGCCGCGGTGACCGGCGCCCACGCCGGCCTGATAGGTTCCGAAGCTCCCGCCCTCCACCCACGCGTCGGCAGACATCGGATCGGTGGCGCCGCGAGTGATGATGTTGATCACGCCCGACACGGCATCGCTGCCGACCAGCGAACTCTGCGGCCCGCGTAACACTTCGATACGCTCCACCGCCGCGGCGTTCAAGGTGCCCCAGTTGAATTCATCGGCCTGCGCAGGGTCGTTTGCCTCCACGCCATCGATCAGCACGAGCAAGTGGTTGCCTTCCGCCCCGCGGACGCGCACCTGCGTGGCGGAACCCGTCACACCGTTGCGGCTCACGGCAAAGCCCGGGATATCCCGCAGCAGATCGCTTACCAGCATGGGGGCGCGGTAGTGGATCTGGTCTGCGTTGATGACAGTGGCGGAACTGCCCGTGCGAGCCAACGACACCGGCAGGTGCGAGGCCGTGACGACGATTTCCTCGTCGTACCCGCGCGAGGCCGCCATGGAGGGCAGGGCAAATGTCATGCATGCGAGGGCAAGAGCCCGTCTTGGAAAGCGCGAAATGGTCTTCATGTCGATCCTCGTCCTGGGCTGTGTTGAACAGGGACTGAGGCAGGGGGGAGGAAGAGTGGTCAGACGCCGCGTGAGCGGACGGGGACAACCACCGACAAAGCCCGCCGCTTCATCACTGCAGTACATGCGTGAGGCCGGTGTCGGGCTCCAGCCGAAGGGCTGTTACCGTTGCGGGGGCAGCGTTGGAATGGACCATGACCCGCCTGAGTGGGCCAAGGCTCTACCAAACTTCCCGTTTACCCCGCTCCAATCTCCCCGGCTGAGGGCGATGAGCGGGCACCTGACGCGGGCGGCATCGTCGTCGCTCGCTGATCCGGGTGTCAATACAGAACGTAGCGGACTTTTGGCCCGCGCCGCGGATGCCGCCGGCAACTCCGCCGATGAGGCGCACTGTCAGCCCCGCGGCATTTGACACCCCGGAACCTCACCGATACGGTGCGGGCTCCCCGCAGACAGCCGCATTCCTGCACGGAGAAACACACATGGGACATCGCCTGACGAAGATCTACACACGCACGGGCGATGACGGCACCACGGGGCTGTCGGATGGGAGCCGCGTGGGCAAGGACTGCGCCCGCGTCCGCGCCATGGGATCGATCGACGAGACCAACTCCATCATCGGCATGATGATCGCCGAACTCGCAGGTGCCGATCCGGTGACCGCCGTTTACGTCCGCATCCAGCACGATCTCTTCGATCTGGGCGGAGAACTCTCCATTCCCGGCGCGGCACTGGTCACGGCCGACCGCGTGGAGTGGCTGGAAGAACGCACGGACGAGCTGAACGAAGACCTGCCACCGCTCAAGAATTTCGTGCTGCCCGGCGGCAACCGCGCGGCCGCTGTGTGCCATCTCGCGCGAACAGTATGCCGGCGCGCCGAGCGCGACCTGGTCACGCTGGGCGTGAGCGAGAAAGTGAATACACCGGCGCTGCAATACCTCAACCGGCTTTCGGATCTGCTCTTCGTGACGGCGAGGGTACTGGCACGCCGCGATGGCGGACAGGAAGTGCTCTGGCAGCAGCAACTCAAGCGCTGAGAACGCGCTCAGGCGATCACGAGGAACGCGACCACCACGAGCCACACCACCAGCGTGCGCCGGTGCAGAACCTGCACCGCGTCGATCTCGGCGGCGCCGCGCGCGACGAGCTGCTCGCGGCTTTCCCCCTCCGCGGCATCGCGCAGACCCAAAGCTGCATTTCCGCAGGACTCGAGCACCTCGACTGCCGCAGGCGACGCGCCTGAGAACAGACCCCGCCACGTGCGCAGGCAGGCGTCGAAGTCACCCACGAGAGCGAAGCCGAGCGCAAGCAGCCGCGCGGGAATCCACTCGAGCCAGTCGCGCAAGGGCAGACGCCCCGTGGATGCGGAAGCGCCCTTCGCAGCCTCTTCCGTCTCCTGCAACCACGCGAGCCTGTAAGCGAAAGCCGCCGCCGGCCCGCCGATCACGAACCAGAACATCACCGCGTAAATGCGCTCGAAGGAGCGGTAGTAGAGCCGCCGCCGTGCCGCGGCGTGCAAGGACGAAGGGTTGTCGATGGTGTCGGGCGTGTCTGCCACCGGATCGTCCATGAGCACCTGATGCGCGGCCTGGAAATCGCCGCGACTCCAGCGCTCGAGATAAGCCGCCACCGCGGCACCCAGATTGCCCCGCCCGAGCGAATACAGAAGCACCAGCACCAGCAGAACGAACTCCGGCAGGCCGCCCAGAACACCACCGAGCCACAGGTAGACGAGCTCGAGCAACAGCACCGGGAGCACGATGGCGGCGATATCAAGGCCCTGCCCCGACATCCACGTCGCAAGCGTCTGGCGCAGCGAGCGATGCCAGGCGTCGTGCTGCACGGGCGCGCCATCACCGCGGTAGGCGTAGACGCCGAGCGCCACCATCAAGGCAAGGAATTCCACCGCGAACCCTCCGCACACCCCGGGGCCGCGCTCAGCGCAGGGCCCTGCGGTACCTGTTCCAGTCGAAGGCCGCACCGGGATCGG
>CAIXOY010000154.1 GCA_903921135.1 uncultured Gammaproteobacteria bacterium | reverse complement strand
CGAAGTAACCGGTGCCCACTTCCTGCTGGTGGCTCACGAAGCTGTAACCGCGGCTGGCGGCAGCGAATTCCTTTTCCTGCAGCTCGACGTAGGAGGTCATGCCGTTGCGGGCATAGCCGTGGGCCAGTTCGAACATGTTGTACCACATGCTGTGAATGCCGGCCAAAGTGATGCACTGATACTTGTATCTCATCGCGCCGAGCTCGCGCTGGAACTTCGCGATGGTCGCGTCGTCGAGATGTTTCTTCCAGTTGGTCCGGGAGGGGCTTTGTTCTTCCTGTGCTTGGTATTCGGTGCGCAATTCGCAGGGCGATGAGACGGTTCTGGTGCAAGCTTAGAAAAGGTTTTGCGGCCACTTCACTCTGAACCCATCGCTACTTCGCGCAACACCTTTACCACGCAGGTGTTGAGGCTTAGGGGCTCAACCTCACGTCTTCTGCCGTCAAGGCAGACGCTCAAGGCAGCTGCGTGAAGCGCGCCGTGGCCAGTACGACGTACGATTCATCGTGCATCAGGCGCAGTTCGTATTCACCAGGCGCGAGGGGTTCGCCGCCTGGGCCGGGCATGAAAACCGCCTCACCCCCGAAGGCAGCTTCGGTGTAGACGAAACCGAGATAGCTCGAAATATCCGTCTCTCCCGCGCGGTAAACACCAATCCAGTCGCGCAGGTCGCCGGGCGTGTCGCGCCAGCGCACCTGGACTGGCTCGCCTTGCTTCACGGTTGTCGTTATCGCCTCGACTTTTGGCCGCGCGCCGGACTTCGCAACAGTGAATGCGGAACGCCTGAGCACGGAGCCGTCCTCACCGACGAGCAGCGCGTCGTAATCACCCGGGGGAAAGCCGGCCATCGAAACCGGAATCATGCGCTGCCAGTCATGCTGCATGTCGCGCACACCGGTTAAAGCGTCCGCCGGTGTGCCGCCACGGCGGACGATGAGTGCCGTCCACGACGGGCCCGCCGAATCCCAGGTGCGCACCAGCACGGTGGAGCCTTCCGGCACGCGTCGTGGCGTGGCGACGATGAGCGCCGA
Organism: uncultured Gammaproteobacteria bacterium; assembly: GCA_903921135.1. Taxonomy (GTDB): domain Bacteria; phylum Pseudomonadota; class Gammaproteobacteria; order Pseudomonadales; family UBA5518; genus UBA5518. The sequence goes on along the minus strand of CAIXOY010000154.1, from coordinate 2,425 downwards.
CGCATCAACCGGCACCACCCGGAACGTCGAGACCACTGCACGGTGGTCGGAAGGCCAGGGAAAGACAGCAATGTCCGTGACGTCGCCTTCGATCTCGCCAACGACCTGGGACGCAAGCGTCTCGCTCGGCCCCGCGGCAAACACGTAGTCGATGCGGATGCGCGTGCGGTCAGGCATTGTCACCGAGTGCGGCGCGCCTGGCGTGAAGGTGTAGCCGGGGCGGACGGCGGCGTCCGGGTGCGCCTCGCGGTAACTGTCGCGCAATCCGGCAGCGGCCAGCAATTGGGTGACCGCCTGTCCGGCCGCGCTGTCTGTTACCTGGTCGAGGTGCGAAAGCGTATTGAAATCACCTGTCAGGAATACAGGCGTGCCTGCGGCTCCGAGTTGGCCAAGCACCGCAAGAGGTTCGGCCTCCGCGAGGCGAATGGAATCTTCATCAGAACCGCTGGACAAGTGGACATTCGAAACAGCAACCACCTTGCCGGGTCGCACCATGACCCATGCGTGCAGTGCGTCCTGATCGAGTGCGGTCGTCGAGTAAGGGGAGGCGCCTGTCGCGGTGCGGATGCCCGAGCCCGAATCGAAAATCGGCCAGCGTGACAGCAGGCGGCGACGCTCGTCTACGTACGGCATGCCCGCCACTTCAGCGATGCGCGAAAGGTTGCGATCGGCTTCCTGCACGCCGACGATATCCGGGTCGGCCGCCCGGATCGCCTCGCCGATCTTTTCCAGGCTGACCTGCTCTGCGCCATACCAGACGTTGAAGGTCATGACCCGTAAGGTCACTGTCTCGGCCGGGTCCGCAGCGGCCGCGATCCCGCCAAGGGGCGCGAACGCGAGCCAGGCGTATACGGCGAAACTGGTCCACGCGATGCGCTGCGTCTTTCTCATTTTATTGCTCCCTGCTGTGCCATCCGGAGGAAGGAAGAACAAAGCCCCTCCCGGACCGAAGCCGCCGCTACCAGCCCCTGTCCCGCCGCCGGCCCGGGACCTCGAGTGAGGGGCGCCGGCCAAGCCGGGAGTTTCCCCTGCTTGCCAATCGTTACGCGGGCTGCTCAGGGGCCTTCGCAGTCCGATCATATAGCTGTAACCCCAAAGGTTGCAGCAGCAGCCACGGAGGGCTACCGTCTCCAATGATCAGGTCGTTCAGCCACAAAGGGCTCCGACGATTCTTCGTCTCGGGGACTACGGCAGGCATCAACCCCAATCACGCGCCCAGGCTGCGACTGATCCTCGCCATGCCCGACGGGGCACGGTACAGGCGAACTGGCGAGTGAGATTCAGATTCGAGGATGGTGACGTCCAGGATATCGACTACGTGGATTACCACTGAGGCAAGGTCCCATGCGAATGCACAATCCGCCGCACCCGGGAGAAATCCTCCGGGAACTGTGGCTCGAGCCGCTCGGCCTCACGATTTCCAGAGCTGCAATGGAATTGAAGGTCTCCCGGAAGACACTCTCCGAGATCGTGAACGGGCGCTCCTCGGTCAGCGCTGAAATGGCTCTGCGCCTCCAGCTCGCCTTCGGCAAGAGCGCCGCGAGCTGGCTCGCGCATCAGGCTGCGTGGGACCTCTGGCAACTCAAGGGCCAGGCGCGCCGCCTCGGTGTGCGCCGTCTTCGCGCTGCGGCCTGAGCGATGCCGAGCTCGACAGGGTCGAGGCCCATTGCGAACTACAGCTCCTGCAGGAAGGGAGGATCGGGGCTCAGGATGTGTATGGAATTTGAGGATCATACACATGCGTACCAACATCGTGATTGATGACAAGCTTATGGCAGACGCGCTTAAAGCGTCCGGCGCGAAATCCAAAAAGGAGGCAGTTGAGCTTGGCCTCCAGACTCTCGTTCGCCTGCGCGGACAGAGAGAGGTACGGCGTCTTCGCGGAAAGATTGCATGGGGAGGTGATCTGGAGGCCATGAGGCGCGACAAGTGATCCTCGGTGATACGAGTGTCTGGATCAATTATCTGCGTGGCATCCCTGCGCCAGAAACGGACAAACTCGATTCTTTGCTTGGATATGTGCCGTTGGCGATTGGCGACCTCGTACTGACCGAAGTGCTGCACACATAGCGGCTGTTCTTTTCTTCATTGTGACCGCGACTTCGATCCCTTTGCGAAGCATCTGGGCCTCAGGGTTGTCGATTGTGAACCCTGACGATCGAACTCTGCCGAGTTGTCTGACCGTGGACATTCACCACGGAGGCAGACCCCGATGAAAAGTATTTTCCCTGCGGTACTCGCTGCACGCTGGGCAGCGTGTCGGGGCAGGCGATCCATGGATGCTTACGCCGCGGTAGAAGAGTGAACACGGCCCCGACACCCGCCAGGGCCGCTCACAAACGCCTCAGTGGCTGGACACCACCGTGAACTGCTCTTCTTCGGTAGAGCCGGTGAGTGCGGTGACGGAGGAGTTGCCACCCTGGAT
>CAIXOY010000153.1 GCA_903921135.1 uncultured Gammaproteobacteria bacterium | reverse complement strand
CTGCCCAGACAGCGTGAGCGTGGCGGCGTCCGCCACCACCACCGTGCCGCCGCCCGTCCACACCCCGTTGCTGCCGCCGCTCCAAGTGTTGCCCGTGCCCGTCAGCGTCAGCGTGCCGCCGCCACCGAGCGTGCCGCCCGTCTGCGTATAGCTGCCATCAACGTACAGATAGCCGCCCAGCGTCAGAGTGCCGCCCGAGAGGGCAAGCTGGCTGGTTGCGTCGAGGTCGGAGACATCACCGGCGTCGTCGCCAACAATGAGGGTGCCGCCACCGATGCTCACCTCGCCGTCGATGACTGTGAGCGTGTTGACGGCATAGGAGCCGCTGCTGAGTGTCACGGTCGCGCCAATGATCGTGGCATCGTCCAGGGCCGTGGGCAGGGTGTCGTAGCTCCAGTTGGCCGCATCGCCCCAGTTGCTGGTGCCGGCGCCGCCGTCCCACGTGGCGTGGGCCAACGCCTCCACCAGCACCGTGCTGTAGGCAAAGCTGCCGACACCAACCGCTCCGGGCTCCGACGCAAGCCACTGGAACACCACGCTGGAACCCTCTGTGAGGGTGTCGTTGGCAAAGGTGATGCGACTGAGCACATCGTCCACCAACTGCTGCGTGGCCAGACTGTTGCTGAAGTTGATGGTGAGGGCACCGTCCACGACGTTGTAACTGCCGAATTCGACACCGCCCGCCAGGAGCAAGCCGCCGCTCGCATCGCCGCTCGCCTCGAAGAGCGCGCCCGACGTCGAGAACCCGAAGCTGTCGCCCGTGCCCGGGCCCGGGCCGCCGAGAAGAATGGCGCGCGTTACCGTGACAGAAATGCCGGTGTAGTCACCCTCGGGCGCCTTGAGAATTGCCTCCCGGTCACGCAACGACACCGAGGGATCAAGCACCACAGGTGCGCCGAGAAGCGAATAACTGACCGTGCCGAACACCGAGGGGCCGAAGCGGCTTCCGAACGCCGGATCCAGAGTGCCATCCGGCAGGAAGCGGACCAGCAGAAGCTCATCGCGTGCGGAGCTGCGGGTGCCGGCCACCACGACCGCCCCATCCGGATCGATTACGAGAGCGTTGCCGCTGTCATAAGTGATGTCGGCGTATCCGAAGTTGCCGAAATCAAGCCTTGCGATCCCCGCGTCGCCGAATGCGGCATCAAGGCTGCCATCGGCGTTCAGCCGCAAGACCACGAGGTTTTCCTCGAAGGTCGGAAAATCAATCGTGCCGCCCGTGAGGGTGCCGGAACCCGTGACGACGATCTTGTCGCCTGACATCGCCACGCCGCGCGCGGTGTCGTATCCCCCCGCAATATCGACCGTGACCACGCCCGCCGTGCCAAAACCCGCGTCCAGACTGCCATCCTCGAGGTAGCGCACCACCGCGATGTCGTAGTCGCCCGTCCCGTTCTGGACGTTACCGACCACCACGATGCTGCCATCCGCCTGCACCGTGAGCGCGTTGGTCCCGGAGTCACTGTCCAGCAGATCGGTGACAACCGAGCCGCCCACGCCGAAAGTGCTGTCAAGGCTGCCGTCTGCGAGATAACGCACGACGAGGAAGTCGTAATCCGTGCCGTTGAAACTCTCGCCAGCCACGAGGACCCGGCCCGAAGCGTCCACCGCGAGCGAATACCCGGAGTCGCCTGCTCCCACCGAGGTGGTGACCCGCCCCCCGGACCCGAAAGTGGGGTCGAGCGCACCGCTGGCATCGAGTTTGACGAGGGCGACGGCGTAGTCGCTCAGCGATTCGGCAAGGTAAGCATCTCCCGCAAGCAGGATGCTGCCGTCCGGCATCACAGTGATGCCGTAGGCCTCGTCAGCGCCGAACTCGAAATCGAAGAGGGCAATGCCGGCGGTGCCGAAGCTGCCATCAAGCTGGCCGTCGGCGGTATAGCGAGCCACCGCGAAGTCGTAGGTGCCACTGGACAGAACGGCGCTGCCTGCAACCAGGATGCGTCCGTCCGGCTGCACCGTGATGGCATAGGCTTCGTCTTCATCTCCGGCGAAATCCGTGAGCACCGCACCGCCATCGCCGAAGGTGGTGTCGGGGGTGCCGTCTGCGTTGTAGCGCCGCAGTGCGAAGTCGTAGTCGCCCGATGCATTGACCTCGCGCCCGGTGACGAGGTATTTGCCATCGTTGAGACGAATGACCGCATTGGCGCCCAGATCTCCGGCGCTGCCCGTGTCGATGGTGATGCCATCGCCTGTCAGGTCGCCATCGAATGAGGGCGCTTCGTTGATAGGGACGATGGTGACCTGCGACTTGCCCACGGCAGTGCTGCTGCCATCAGAAGCCGTCCACTGCATCGACACGCTGGTGGGCGGGAGCAGCGCGGTATTGAAGTAGGTAACGAGGCGCAACGTGGCATTCACGTACTCTTGGCTGGCGGCGTTGTCCACGCTGTCGAAGGTGATGGTGAGGGTGCCGGTACCTGCCGAGTAGGTGCCGAACCGGAAGCCGTCGGAATCCATCAGTAAACCGCCGGATGCGTACACCGTCCCGTCGGTCGCGATCATGCCGAGCACATCGTCTGCGTTTGCGCCGCCCTCGCGTGCGATGGTGACGCTGAGCCCGGCGTAGTCACCGAAGCCGAAGCTCAGCGCGGCAAGGTCGGCGTCGAACAGGCGCGCGCCTTGCGCCAGGGTTATGGGCCCCGGATCGTCCTGGAAGAAGGTGGGAGAGCCCTCCGAGAGGGAATCGACGATGAACGTGCCGAAGCTCGTATCGGGACTGCCGTCAGGGTTGTAGCGCAGCACCCCGAAATGGGTTCCCGCATATGTGACGCTGCCGGCTGCCACTATGCGCCCACTGGCATCAATGCTCACGGACTGGAGTTGGAAAGTGCCACGCGTCCCCAGATAGAAGTAAGGGGTCAAAACGATTCCTGCGTACGTCCCAACCCCTGCAGTGCCGAACGTCGAATCCAGAACACCTGAAGCATCGAAACGCAGCACCGCTGCAGAGGTGCCAAAGTAGTCAGACGCCCTTCCTGCGGTGACGATGCTGCCATCGGCCTGGATGACAACGGCGTCCGCGGTATCAGTGCCCAACCCGGCAGATACCCGCACGATGCCAGAGGCATCCGCACCGAAAGACGTGTCCAGTACTCCGGCCGCGGTGTACCTGAGCAGCGCAGTGTCGTCCTGAACACCGAAACTGCCGTTCATCTGGGAGAAACCGGCCACCACGATGTTCCCGGAGGCGTCGATGGCGACGCCCGAGGCGCGATCTGCATACTGATCCACTGCCGTGACAATGATGCCCGTGCTGGTGCCGCCGAAAGTGGTGTCGAGGCTGCCGTCTGCGTTATACCGGGCCACCAGTACATCGCTGTAACTTGAGGTTACGGCCGTAGCACCGCCGACCACTACGATCCGGCCATCCTCCTGTACCGCGATCCCCCGGGCTTCCTCAGTGCCCCCAGAAATGTCGGTGAGCAGCTTGCCGTCAACGTCGAAGCTCGTGTCCAGATCCCCGCTCGAGGTCAGTCGCAACAGGGCAACGTCATAACTTGAGCCGTTGTAGCTGCCACCGGCAACGACGATACGTCCGTCGGCGTCGAGCGCGACCGCGTAGCCTTCGTCGTCGTTACCGATGCCGACCAGGACCCGGCCATTGAGGCCGAAGCCGGTGTCGAGGGAGCCATCGGTATTGAAGCGCCAGACGGCAACATCGGTGTCGGTTCCGTTGAACGCCATGCCAGCGACGACGATCTTGCCGTCGACCTGCAACACTGCTGATCGCGCGCTCGCGTTGAATGAAGCGCCCGTCTCAACGAGAGCCTCGCCGTCCACGCCGAAACTGCCATCAAGGCTACCGTCAGCAAGGTAACGTACGAGCACGATCTGCCCATTGGACGATTCGCCACCAACAATCAGTCTGCCGTCAGGCTGCTCCAGAACAAAAGCACCGAACACGCTGCTGGTAAGCGGGTCAGTCTCGATGAAACCCGTACCCTGACGCTGATACAGGAAGGTCGGAGCTGCCAGAAGACCCTCGTACCCGCGTGCCTCGAGGGCGGCGGTCCCGATGTTCCCGCTGCGACTCTCCAACTCCCAATCTCCGCCGAGTGCCGCGCTGCCCGTCGGGTCGGTCGACGCAGCCACATCCGCGCCCGTCAGGGCGGCAAGGCCGTTGATGAAACTCTGCCCCGCACTGCCCGCGCCCACGTCGCAGCCGTAGAGCAGGATGTCGGCGCCGTCGGCCAGACCCTTGTTCCAGACCGCGAGATCCCCGGCGTGCTGGCCAAGGGAGTCCGCGTCCAGCACCGTGGACCCCAGATGCAACTCGCCCTGCGCGCCGTGGGAAATGATGTGAACGCTTTGCACATCGCTGTAGCGGCCAAGGGTATCTGCAATCTGCGACACCCCCTCTTCGCGGGGGTCGAGCATCACCACCAGCGCGCCGGGCGGGGATTGCTCTACGAACTGGCGGTAGTCCTTGACGCTGGTGTCCACGAACACGATGGCGGTGGGCGATTGCGCCTGTACCGGCGTGGGCGCCGGCGCGGACAGGACCTGCGCAGAGAGGCTGTGGTCCGTGTGGTCGGCGGGTGAAGCGTCTACAGCGTTGGCGTGGAGCAGGGTCTGGAGCAGGGATGCCGCAGCGGCGTGGTCATCGGCGGGGGTAACGGCCGCGGCGGTTGCGGCGGCGGCGGCATCGAAAACGATGCGCTTCTCGAGAGCCCTTATACCCAAGCGACGTGAGGCCACGGCATCCCCTCCATTACGGACACGTTCGGGCAAGTCGGCACACAACCCTGCACGCGGTTCGTCCAGAACCAGGGCCGATCGACGCACCTATCTGGGGATCGTCCGGAAGCACTCGCTATCGGGTTTTGTAACCGATACGTGATGTCAACTTCAAGACGCGGAACAAGCACCGCCTCTGGATGTAATGCACGAGGCATCGACGCTACGGGAACTCCTGAGCTTCCACGCCTAGCCTTGCCCACCCCCCTATCCGTCGGGCTATGATCCCAGCCGATCCCGCGCAAACCCACACACGACACCAAGATCGCCGAGGGCACAGCCATGAGCAACGCAATCCACGCCGCAGCCACCCAAGGCAGCACGCAGCGCAGCACGATGCAACAGGGCCCGTCCCGCCTCAGCCGGTTGGCAGTGGCGGTGGCCTCGGTGATGGGCGCCCAGGCCCAGGCCCAGCCCGCCGACAAGGCCATTGAAGAGGTGGTGGTCACCGGCACCAAGCGCGAACTGAACGTGCAGGACGTGCCCCAGAGCATCACGGCCTTCTCTCAGGACGCCATCGCGAAGATGGCCATGAAGGGCATGGACGATTACATGAAGGCGCTGCCCAGCGCATCGCTCACCAACAGCATGCCGGGGCGCAATGCCATCTCGATGCGCGGCATCTCCACGGGCTCCTCCGAGTACCGCACCGACAGTCAGGTCTCGGTCTACCTCGACGAACAGCCGGTCACGTCCATCTCGCAGCACCTCGAGATCCACGCCGTCGATATCGAGCGCATCGAGGCGCTGCCCGGGCCGCAAGGCACGCTGTTCGGCTCGAGCTCCCAGTCGGGCACGCTCAGGATCATCACCAACCGCCCCAACCATGACGGCTTCTCGGCCGAGGTCGAGGGCGAGGCCTCCACCACCAAGGGTGGCGATCCGGGCTACGACCTGAACGGCCACGTGAACATCCCCGTATCAGACACGCTCGCCCTCCGGATCGTGGGCTACACCAGCAAGGAAGGCGGCTACGTAGACAACGTGCGCAGCCGCACCTTCGCCGGGGCCGGAGCCTATGGCAGCCCGGGCGACAACTTCGACATCGCCGACAACGACCAGAACAAATACGACTACTCCGGCGCCCGTGTGCGCGCCATCTGGGACATGACCGAGGACTGGAGCCTCGACCTCGCCTACCAGGTAGAGGGCAGCGATGCCAAAGGCGCGTGGGAAAGCGACCCTTACCTCGGGGACTACAAGGTGGCGCGCTTCTTCGACGAATACCGCAAGGACGACTGGTGGCAGACCTCGGCCACGGTGCGCGGTGACCTCGGCTTCGCACAACTCGTATCTGCCACCTCGTACTTCGACCGCGAGTCCTCGTACGAGTGGGACAACATGGCCTACAACCAGTGGCAGACGAGCTACTACGCGCTCTACAACGGCAAGGACCGCTACAACTTCGAGTACGAGTTCGGGACCATCTTCAACGAGCAGATCCAGGAGCGCTTCACGCAGGAAGTGCGCCTCACCTCGCAAGGCGAGAGCAAGCTCGACTGGATGGTCGGGGCCTTCTACGAGGACGTGCATGACGCCTGGGACTACGGCGCGCAGATCCCGAACTTCCAGAAGACCCAGGCCTGGCAGACCGTCAACGACTACGCCTGCTACTACGCCGCGGCGGGCTACGAGGTCGACTGCCCCCTCTCGCCCACGAACAAGATCTACGACCAGCGCTACGACAACAAGGTCAAACAGACCGCAGCCTTCGGTGAACTGTCCTGGCACATCACGCCGGACTGGCAGATCACGGGGGGAGCGCGCTGGTTCAAGTTCGACCGGGACCGCGAGCAGATCTACACCACGCCTGAAGGCAAGCCTCCGGTGGGATCCTTCGGTGAAGGCGAAGGGCGCTACACCAGCGAAGGCTCCGACAGCGCAGAAGTGTTCAAATTCGGCACGCAGTACCGCATCGACGAAGACCGCATGCTCTACGCCCTCTACAGCGAGGGCTTCCGGCTGGGCGGCGAAAACAGCCCGCGCGCTGCGGCGAGCGGACAGGTGCCCGCCGCCTATGACCCGGACACCATGGAGAACTACGAGGCCGGCCTCAAAAGCGAGTGGCTCGACAACTCGCTGCAGCTGAACATCTCCTTCTTCCTGATGAAATGGGACGACATCCAGTTCAACCGCCGTACCGACCAGGCATGGTGGCTGCGCGGCACCTTCAACGGCGAGGGCGGCGAGAGCCGCGGCTTGGAGGTGAACTGGAACTGGCGCATCACCGAGAACCTGCAGTTCGACGGCAGCGGTTTCCTGGCGAAGGCCGAGTACACCGGAGACACCTTCGACCTGCGTGGCAACCTCATCCTGAAAGACGGCCAGAAGATGCCGAACGGACCCGAAGAAAAACTGCGCTTCGGCCTCGAGTACACGATTGCGGATCCTTTCGGCGTGGGCGGCGATCTCCGGCTCCGTTATGACTCCACCTACACCGGCGAGATCTGGGACAACATCGACGACTCCTTCGACGGCAACACCGAGGGGCTCATTCCGGAGACCTGGCACAGCAACATGCAGCTTGCCTACGACTCGGGCAAGCAGTGGGAAGTGACGCTGGTGGCGCGCAACGTCTGGGACAACCAGGGCATCTCCAACCTGGTGCGGGGCAGTACGGAGAGTTATGCCGACTGGTTCGGGGATCCGCGATTCCACACCGAGCGCTCGCTCTACCGGCCGCGCACGATCAGCCTCGGTCTCAAAGTGAAGCTCTGAGCCCCGTGAAACTGGTTGCCACGTCGGTCGTCCGCGGCAGCCACCAGGGTGAGAGCCACGGCGGGGTCTACCTGATCGATCTGGACGCACAGGAAGTGCGCCAGCCGGTCGACTGGAACCGCGGCGACATCGACTGGTCGGGCCGCGGTTGGGATCGGGGGCTTCGCGGCATCGCCTTCGACGGCGAGGTGGTCTACATCGCCGCCAGCGACGAGCTTTTCGCCTACACACCGTCTTTCCGCCGCATCGGTTCCTGGCGGAACCCTTACCTGCGCCACTGTCACGAGATCTGCGTGTACGGCCGCAAGCTGTTCCTCACGTCCACAGGCTTCGATGCGGTGCTCGGCTTCGATCTGGACCAGCGCTGCTTCGACTGGGCGATGCAGATCAGCACCGAGGACGACCGCTTCCGCGCCGTGCTCTTCGACCCCGGCCGCGACGACGGCCCGCTGATGATCAACCGCCTGCACCTGAACAACGTCCACTGCAGTTCCGGCGGGATGTATCTCAGCGGGCTGAACACGGGCGGGATGCTGCACTTCAACGGCCGCAACGTGTACATGGCCGCAACGCTGCCGGCGGGTACGCACAATGCGCGGCCTTTCCGCGATGGCGTGCTCTTCAACGACACCCGCGCCGATGCGCTGCGCTATGCGGGGCGGGGGGAAGGCGAGGAAGACCGCGCCTTTCGCGTACCGGTGCCACCCGCAGGGGAACTGCTGCACATGGACGCGGACTCGAGCGGCGTGGCGCGGCCCGGCTTTGCGCGCGGGCTCTGCGTTCTGAACGACACGCTGGTCGCGGGCGGCTCGTCTCCCTCGACGATCAGCATCTACGACCTGCCCGCCAACCGCCGCGTGCTGTCGGTGAACCTCAGCATGGACGTCCGCAACGCGGTCCACGGCCTGGAGCTCTGGCCCTTCGACTGACCCCCGTGGGAGCGGGCCATGCCCGCGACTTTGCCTCTACGCCCCTGCCTCGCGCACCTGCGGCGGAAGCCCCTCCAGTACCGGCGCAAGCTCCTCGATCCAGAAACCGATCTCGCTTTCGTAGCGCCGCCACTTGCCGAGCGAGCCGGTGTAGAGCGGCTGGCGCACCTGCTCGGAGCTCGCAGTCTTCACCGCACGCTCCGTCTCGTGGAAGCGCAGGCACTGCTCCTCGAAAGGCAGCCCGCAGTGATCAAGGATGCGCCGCACCTGCCACTCCAGCCGCGTGACGGTGTCTTCGTAATTCACCTCCAGCACCTTGCCGGGCAGCACCGTGTGCCAGTGCTGCATCAGCCGGTGATAAGAGAGGTAGTACTCGGCGAGTTCGGCCATGTCGTAGGTGAAATTCTGGCCCTTGCCATAGAGCTGCTGGTAGTTGCCAAGCAGGCTGTCCAGCGGGTGCCGGCGCGCGTCGATGATCACGGCGTTGGGCAGGATGAGATGCAGCAGCCCCACGTGGGGGAAATTGTTCGGGAGCTTGTCGGTGAAGCGCGGCCGTTCGCTGAAACGGTGCGGCGCACTCTCTTCCATGTACTGCTGGCCGTAGGCGCGCCAGTCCTTGCGGCGGAAGTCACGCAGCAACTCGGGATACTCACGCCGGTCGGTGCGGTAGCGGCCCATCGATACCACGATGCGGCCCAGCGTAGGGAGCTCCGCCGTACCCTCGACCTGACTGTGGCTCGCCAGGATCTGCTCGATCAGCGTGGAACCCGAGCGCGGCAAGCCGACGATGAAAACGGGCGCGGGCGAATCGCATCCGTTGCCGGCGTTCGCTGCCAGAAATTCCGGCGTGAAGGTCTCGATGATGCGCGCGTGCCGCGCCTCCATGTCCACACCGTCGTGCTTCACGAGCATGCGCTGGCGACGGTTGCCGGCATCGTAGTGCTGCCATGCGGCGCGGTAGTCCTTGCGGTCGTCGCAGGCCTTGCCCAGCGCGAAGCGGAAGTGGATCTCGGCGCTTTCGTCCAGTCCGCCGTGCGCGAGCTGCGCCTCCATGGCGGCAACCTCGGCGTCCTCGAAGCGGAACACCTTCAGATTCGCCATGCTCCAGTAGACCTCGCCGAAATCCGGCTTGGCGCGGATCGCGGCACGATAGGCGCGCAGCGCTCCGGCCTGGTCGCCGATGGTCTTCAGCGCATGTGCGTAGCCCATCTGCACACCCGGAATGCCCGGCTCCAGATCGACGGCGCGCGCGTAGGCTGCCGCGCCACCCGCCGCATCGCCCGCACGGGACAGGGCATGGCCAAGGCCCGCCCAGGCCTCGGTGTTCGTATCGTCGAGTGCGGTGGCGCGACGGTAAGTCTCGGCGGCATCGGCGAGTTTCACGCGCTCGATCAGCACGCTGCCCAGCAACAGCCACGCGGCGAGGTAATCGGGCGCAAGCTGCAGGGCGCGTCGCAGGAGCGCCTCCGCATCGCCCAGATTCTGCTTCTGTCGCCGATGGATGCCCGCCAGAAAGCGCATCGCATCGACGTTGTCGGGGTTGGCGCGAAGCGCGGCACGAAACGCATCCGCGGCACCCGGTTCATCGCCGGCGCGCAACAGTTCGAGCGCTGCGGCCAGCGCGCCGCGGTCGCGGTCGAGCTCGAGGAATTCCGCATAGGCGATGTCGGCGTCGGCACCACGCCCCAGTGCAACGAGCGCCTTGCCGAGCTTACGGTGCGCGCTGCCCGAGCGCGGATCGAGGCGGATCGCCGCGCGCAGGCTGGCGAGCGCCTCCTCGCCCCGGCCAAGACGCATGAACAGGGAGCCCAGATCCTCGTGGATGCCCGAGATGCCGGGCTCCAGATCACGCGCGAAGCGCAGCGTCTCTTCGGCCTCGGACTCCCGCTGCTGCGCCTGCAGGCTGTGCGCAAGCAGGCGCAGATGCGAGGTGCAGCCCGGGTGCAGGAGCAGGAAATCGCGGCAGAGCCGCTCGGACGCGGACGCCTCGCCTGCCCGAAGCGCACGCGTGGCAGCGAGCAGGTTCTCGGCCCGCGCGGCTTCTTCCTCGCGCCCGGATTCGGCCATGGCTGCGCGTACTCGCGCAGAGCGCCGCGATCAGGCGCCGTAGCCCATCATCGCCTTGATCTCGACGAAATCGTGGAAGCCCCACTCGCCCCACTCGCGGCCATTGCCCGACTGCTTGTAGCCGCCAAACGGAGAGTTGAACTCGGTACCGGCACCGTTCAGGTGAACCATGCCGGTGCGCAGGCGCGCACCCACTGCACGCGCTTCTTCGGGCTCGCCGGAGATGTAGCTCGAGAGACCGTAGGGCGTGTCGTTGGCGATGGCCACGGCCTCGTCCACGCTGCCGTAAGGAAGGATCGACAGCACCGGCCCGAAGATCTCCTCGCGCGCGATGGTCATCTGATTGTTCACACCGCCGAAGACCGTGGGCCGTACGAAATATCCGCTCGTGATGCCCTCGGGCAGGCCCGGGCCGCCGGCCACGAGTTGCGCGCCCTCGGCAATGCCCTTCTCGATCAGACCCTGGATTTTCTTCCACTGCACATCGCTCACCACGGGCCCGATGGTGGTGCCCTCGGCGAAGGGATCGCCCACCACTTCGGCGGCGGCCGCGCGCGCGGCGATCTCGAGCGCTTCGGCATGACGCGCTGCGGGCACGAGCATGCGCGTGGGCGCGTTGCAGGACTGCCCGGTGTTGTAGAAGCACGAACGCGTGCCTGCGTACACGGCATCGGCAAAGCCCGCGTAGTCGAGGATGATGTTGGGTGACTTGCCGCCGAGTTCCTGCGTCACGCGCTTCACCGTATCGGCCGCGGCCTTGGCGATCAGCACGCCTGCACGCGTCGAACCGGTGAATGACACCATGTCGATGCCGGGGTGTGCGCTCAACGGCGCGCCCACGCCGGGGCCGTCGCCGTTCACGAGGTTGAAGACACCCGCCGGCACGCCGGCTTCGTGGAGGATCTCGGCAAAGATGTAGCCCGAGAGCGGTGCGATCTCGCTGGGCTTGAGCACCATCGTGCAACCCGTGGCGAGCGCCGGTGCCACCTTGCAGGCGATCTGGTTGATCGGCCAGTTCCAGGGCGTGATCAGCGCGCACACGCCCACGGGCTCGCGCACGATGCGCGTATTGCCCTGCATTTCCTCGAAACTGAAATTCTTGAGTACCTCTACCGCAGTGGCGAGGTGACCGCTGCCGCAACCGGCCTGCGAGCCCTTGGCGAGCCACCAGGGCGCGCCCATCTCGTGGGCGATGGCGCGGGCCATGTCTTCACGGCGGCGCTTGTAGATGGCAACCGCGCGCTCGAGCAACGCGATGCGCTCTTCGCGCGTGGATTGCGACCACGCCGGGAAGGCGCGTTGCGCTGCCGCTACGGCACGGTCGACGTCTGCCGTGCCGCCCAAAGAAATAACGCCCACCACTTGCTCATTGGACGGGTCGATGACGTCGAGATCGCGCGGGGCTGCCGGCTCCACCCAGGCGCCATCGATGTAGAACTTGCGGTAATCGAACATGGGGAGGCCTCCGGTAGGCGGGATGATGTGGAGCGGATCGAAGAAGGTGGCAGTGTGCCGCGCCATGGGTGCCGGAGGCCATACCCCGTGCGGGGCAGGACCGGGCGATTTCATGATCTGGCGCAGTGCGGCACAGGTGATTCTTGCCATGTAATGACTCTGGCGCGGCGCGAGTCATAGCCGCCTTCCCTCAAAAATCTGCGGGCAGCTTCATGAGCCAATCCATTCGCGTCTGGGACATCGTCGTACGCTTCGGGCACTGGATGCTCGCAGCTCTCTTCCTCACCGCGTACTTCACCGAGGGCGAACCGGCATGGCTGCACACCTCCGCGGGTTATGGCGTACTGATCGTGATCGCCTTCCGCATCCTCTGGGGTTTCATCGGCCCCGAACACGCTCGCTTCAGGAATTTCGTCTATCCGCTCGCTGATGTGCGCGCCTACCTGCAGGGCTTGCTCGCGCGGCAACCGAAGCACTACCTCGGACACAACCCGGCAGGCGGGCTGATGATCCTCCTGCTCCTCGCGGCGCTGACCGGAACGGCCGGAAGCGGCATGGCGTATTTCGCGGCCGAAAAAGGCCGCGGGCCCGTCGCCGCGGCCGCAGCGCTGATGCGTGGCGAGCCACTGCGGGACGACGGCCGTTACACCAAGGTGGGCAGCAAGCACTTCTGGCACGAAACACACGAGATCCTCGCCAACGCCGCTCTGGCGCTGGTGCTGGTGCACATAGCGGGCGTGGTGGTCGCCAGCGCACTGCACCGCGAGAACCTCGTCCGCGCGATGGTGACAGGGCGCAAACAACAACCCTGAACGGACGCCGCGCCCGCCCTGCGATACCATCCCGGGGATCAACCCTCGCGGAGAGCCCGGGCGGCTGCGGCAATGAGCAACACCCTGAAAATACTCCTTGCGCTGCTCGGCGGGCTCGCCTGCGGCGCTGTGCTGCGACTCACGGGTGGCGCGCTGCTGCCCGTGGCACAGGGCATCGCCGATCCGGTGGGCGGGCTGTGGTTGAGCGCACTCCGGATGGGGATCGTGCCACTGGTCTTCGCGCTGGTGATCACGGGCATTGCCTCTGCCTCCGACACCGTGGGCACGGGCGGGCTGGCTGCGCGTGCGCTGGGACTGATGGTGGCACTGCTCACGGCTTCTGCTGCGCTGGCGGCGCTCCTGTTCCCGCTGATCCTGTCGGCATGGCCCGTGGATGCAGGCTCCGCCGCTGCGTTGCGCAGCGTGAGTGCAGGAGAGGTACCCACCGCCACGGCCGCCGCCGCGTGGTGGCAGGGCATCGTGCCGGTGAACCCGGTGCAGGCCGCGGCGG
>CAIXOY010000152.1 GCA_903921135.1 uncultured Gammaproteobacteria bacterium | reverse complement strand
GGCACGCTGTATTCGGCATTGAGCTGTCGCGCAGCCGGCTGCGTGCTGCGCTTGCCGTCTTCACGCACCACCTTGCCGGTTTCCTCGTCGAGTCGGCGGACCTGCTCACGGGCGATCGCGGCGGAGTCCAGCGCGGCAAGAGGACCTTTGTCCCACTGCACATCGACAAGCGCAGCGGCGCTGCGTGCGTTCCAGTAACGATCGGCGATCACGGCGACACCACCGGCGCAGGCAATGACGCTGCGCACACCGGGCGCCGTCGACGCGCGTGCGCCATCGAAACTCTTCACGCTGCCGCCCTGATGCGGGCAGCGCAGCAGCACCGCCGTCAGCATGCCGGGTACGCGTACGTCGATACCGAAGGTGGCGGAACCGTCGACTTTTGCGGCAGAGTCAACGCGCGCGTCGTGCCGACCGATGCGTGTCCAGTCGGCTGCGGGACGCAGGCTCACACTCTCTGGCACCGGCAGAGCCGCCGCGGCGGCTGCCAATTCCCCGAAGCCCCTTTCTTTTGAGCCGTCGCGCAGACGGATCTTCCCGCCCTCTGCCACACACTCTGAAGCGCTCACCTGCCACGCCGCAGCGGCGGCAGCGACGAGCATCTCGCGCACCGTGGCGGCGGCTTCACGCAGCGGCTGCCAGGCGCCTTTCAGCGAACTGCTGCCACCCGTGACCATGATCTTGTTCTCGGGATCACCGTAGGCGGGGTGCGGCTCGGCATAGGCAATGCCGAGCGCGAGCGGGTCCATCCCGAGTTCCTCAGCCACAAGTGTGGCGAACCCGGTAGTAACGCCCTGCCCCATCTCGGCCTTGGACACGGTAAGAAGCACCGATCCATCGGGCTTCACCTGTATGAAGGCGTTCGGCTGGAATACGCCAGCTTCCAGATTGGGCCAGGGCGGCGTCTCGCCACAGCCAGTGAGGCCGAAACCCAGCACCAGTCCCCCACCGGTAACACCGGCAACCTTCAGGAATCCGCGGCGGTTGATCGTGTTCATGACTGCACCTCCGCGGGGGCCACAACGGGCGTCATGAGCACGGCCGCGCGTTTGATCGCCTGCCGGATGCGGGGATAGGTGCCACAACGGCAGAGGTTGCCGGACATGGCAGCGTCTATGTCTGCGTCCGTAGGCGAGGGGTTGCCCGCGAGCAGCGCTGCGGCCGACATGATCTGGCCAGACTGGCAATAACCGCACTGCGGTGCGTTTGCGTCGATCCAGGCCTGTTGCAGCGGGTGCATGCCGTCTGCGCCGAGCCCTTCGATCGTGGTGACGCTGCGCCCTGCCGCTACCGACAAGGGCAGAGAGCAGGAACGGACCGGGGTGCCGTCAAGGTGCACCGTGCAGGCGCCGCAGAGGCCCTTGCCACAGCCGTACTTCGTGCCGGTGAGTTCCAGATCCTCACGCAGCACCCACAACAGGGGCGTCTGTGCGTCGGCTTCGGCCCGCGCGGGCTTGCCGTTCAGCATGAATTCCGTGGCCATTACTGCTTCTCCGGTTGCGTGGGGGCTGGCTTTGCTTGCTCGCGGGGCGGGAGCTTGCCGATGTCCTTGCGGACGCGTTTGTCTGTGAGTTCTGCGATCTCGGCAGCGCCGACGCGCCGCATCGATGACACGGGGCAACGGCCGTTGCGCGTGATGATCTCGTCACCGGGATCGCCGCACAGCAGGTTGGTGCCTCTCGCCCGGAAGGCCACCGTCTCGGAAATCCCGAGGTCAGTGCAGGCAGCGAACAACTTCAGGTGCCAGGCATCTTCCTTGTGTCGACCGAACACGATCAACTGCCGGTTGTCGATCACCCGCCAGTTCTCGATGTCGGAAACGCGCAGGCAGCGCTCGGTGCGCGATTGCCGCTCATCGGCAGCTACCGGTGCTGCATCCCTCGTGGTTGCCGGGCTGCAGGACGCGAGAAACAACACGCATGGCAACAGCGCGATGCTGCGTAGGGAACGTCGGGTACTCACATCGGCCTCCGAATGGAAAAACAGAAAGACACTGCCAGACACACTGTGTCGTGTGCCCGTCGAGACACAGCATAACAGTAGCGTCAGAACGCTCGCAGCGCGGGCTACGACTCAGCCCAGGATCCAGATCGCCGCGAGACCGAGGAACACGAGGAACCCCATCGAGTCGGTCACGAAGGTGAGCAGTACCGAGGAACCGTGCGCCGGATCCCGCCCAACCGCATTCAGCGCGAGCGGTATGAACACGCCCGCAAGCGCGGCGATCAGCAGGTTCACCGCAACCGCCACGCCCATTACGGTGGAGAGCATCGGCTGGCCGTAAAAGGCGAGCGAGGCGAGCGCGATGATCACGCCCCACATCAGGCCGTTGACCGCCGCGATCGACACCTCCTTGCGGATAACCACGCCCAGACTCGCGCTGCTGATCTGCTCGAGCGCGATACCACGGATCATCAGCGCCACCGTCTGATTGCCCGTGTTGCCGCCGATACTCGCGACGATGGGCATGAGCGCTGCGAGCGCGACCTGCTGCTGGATGGTGGCCTCGAAGGCACCGATCACGCGCGAGGCCACGAGTGCGGTGAGCAGGTTCAGCCCCAGCCAGGGCCAGCGGTGGGTTGCGCTCTGCAGGACAGGGGCAAAAAGGTCCTCGTCTTCGTTCAGACCCACCTGCTTCAGGGGCTGGTTCTCGGCCTTTTCGCTGATGAGGTCCATCACTTCGGCAAAGTGCAGAACGCCAGCGAGTCGCCGGTGCAGGTTCACCACCGGCGCCGACACCAGATCGTAGCGCTCGAAGGCCCGTACCGCTTCGTCAGCCGGATCGTGTGTGCTGAAGACCAGCGCATCGCGCACCATGATCTCGCTCACCGGCGTGTCGGGATCGTTGGTGAGCAGGTCACGCAGACGCAACACGCCCACCAGCACCGCGTCGTGATCGACCACGAAGACCTGGTCAAAGGGCTCCGGGAGTTCCTTGTGGCGGCGCAGATAGCGGAGCACCACCTCCACGTCGACATCGTCACGCACCGTGACCATGTCGAAGTCCATCAGCGCGCCGACCGTGTCCTCCGGGAAGGACAGCACCTCGCGCACCTGACTGCGGTCGCGCTGGTCGAGCTGCGACATCACCGCCGCGACGGCATCCTTCGGCAGGCTGGGCACCAGCCAGGCGATCTCGTCAGACTCGAGGTGGGCGGCAGCGTCGACGATGTCCTGCTGCGGCATGCCCGCCACGAGCGACTCTCTTACGCCCTCGGCAAGCTCAAGCAGCACACCGCCCCGACGGGTAGCGGGAATCACGTCCCAAAGCGCTTCGCGCTCCTGCTCTTCGGGCAGGCGTTCCAGTACGAAGGCGATATCGGCCGGGTGCATGCGCACCGTGCGGCGCTCGAGCTCTCCGCGGTGCTGACGCATGAGCAAGGCGCCGACCAGCTCTCCCTGCCCGTGTGATTGCCGAAGGCTGACATCGCGTTCGAGCTGCTGCTTGTCGAGCAGCGCAAGGATCTCCTCGAGGGTGGCCTCGAGGCTGCGCTGGTACAACTCGACGTGCTGCTCGTCCATCCCGCTCAGCCCGCGCCGATGCGCTGCACGAACACCACACGCGACTGCGGCCGCAGGGGTTCAAGAAAGGGATCCATCACGAGTTCACCGTCGATGGCCACATGGCATCCCTCGACCTCGGCGGCTGGGAGCGCCGGAAAGCGCTGCAGCAAGGCGGCAACCGCAGAGCGAACATCGCTTGCCTCCACGTCCAGTTCGGCCACACCCCCGGTGTGGCTGCGCTGGGCGGGAAGCAACACGAGCCGGGGCATGGTCAGCCTTTCGCCAGAATCGCAGCGAGCACCCGCGGCGGCGAAAGCGGCAGATCGCGGATCGCCGTGCCGGCAGCGGCATTCAACGCAGAGGCAACGGCAGCCATCGGTGCGCAGATCGGTGTCTCACCCACGCCACGGACACCGAAGGGGTGATCGGGCCAAGGGACTTCCACGATCACCGTATCGATCATCGGCAGGTCGGAGGCAACGGGCATGCGGTAATCGAGGAAGCCGGGGTTCTCCATCACGCCGTTGGCGTCGAAACGGTATTCCTCGTTCAGCGCCCAGCCGATGCCCTGGGCCGCACCGCCCTGCAGTTGACCCTCGACGAAATCCGGGTGAATGGCGCGACCGGCGTCCTGGATGGCGGTGAAGCGCAGCACCTTGGAAGCGCCTGTCTCGGGATCGACCTCGACGTCGGCGATGTTCACCGCGAAGCTCGGTGCAGCGCTCTTCAGATTGACCGCACCCGTGCCCGAGAGCGGCCCGTCCATGCGACCGGACAAGCCTGCCAATGCCGCGAGACCGAGTGCGCGCGTGGCGTCCTGCGTATCGAAGGCGCAGCCATCCTTCCACTCGACCTGCGCAACCGGCACCCCCCATACGGTCGCGG
The DNA here is from genome assembly GCA_903921135.1 of uncultured Gammaproteobacteria bacterium. Taxonomy (GTDB): domain Bacteria; phylum Pseudomonadota; class Gammaproteobacteria; order Pseudomonadales; family UBA5518; genus UBA5518. Next base: position 9,271 of record CAIXOY010000152.1, on the reverse strand, counting down.
CACGCGATTGCAGCGCCGCGATCAGCTCACGACAGGCTTCCACCACGGCATAGCCCGTGGCGTAGGTGACGCGGCTGCCGCCGGTCATGTCGTTGTACCCAACGCTCGCGGTGTCAGCGACCATCGGGTGGATATCGCTGTAGGGAATGCCGAGCGTGTCTGCGGCCATCAAGGCCATGGAGGCGCGTGATCCGCCGATGTCCGGGGTGCCTTCCTGCAGCAGGATCTTGCCACCCTCGACCAGATGCACAGTGGCGCTCGACTGGGCGCCGTGATTGAACCAGAAGCCCACCGCCAGGCCGCGCCCTTGATGCGCTGCAAGCGGCGCGGACCAATGCGGGTGCGCGCGCGCCGCATCGAGGCATTCCTGCAGGCCGATGTCGCGCAGCGTGGCGCCATAGACCGTGGGCGTGCCGTTGGTGGTGGCGTTGCGGCAGCGCAGGTCGAGCGGATCGATACCCAGTTCGGCTGCGAGTTCGTTCAGCAGGCATTCGGTGGCGTGTGCCGCCTGCGGGGCACCCGGGGCGCGATAGGCCGCGACCTTGGGTTTGTTGAGAACGATGTCGAGCGCCACCGCCCGTTGGTGCGGCGCGGCATAGGCGGTGAAGATCGTCATGGCACCGGCACCGGCCGGTGAGCCCTTGAAGGCGCCCGCCTCGTACTCCATCAGCGCATCCATCGCGACCAGCGTGCCGTCGCGCTTTGCGCCGACCTTGACCGTGATCCGCGTAGCGGAGCCTGGCCCCGTGGCACGAAACACCTCCTCACGGCTCATCTGCATCTTCACGGGGCGCCCGCATTTGCGCGACAGCGCAACGGCAAGCGGCTCCAGATACACGGTGGTCTTGCCACCGAAGCCGCCGCCGATCTCGCTGGCCGTAACGCGGATCGAGGCCGGATCCAGACCGAGGAGTGCCGCGGTGTAGGAGCGCACCGCGAAATGCCCCTGTGTGCAGCACCACAGATCGATCTGTCCGTCGGCCCCGGCAGAGGCGAGGCAGGCATGCGGCTCGATGTAACCCTGATGAGCAGAGGCGCAGGTATAGGTGCGCTCCATCACCACCTCTGACTCGGCGAAGCCCTGCTCCACGTCGCCCTTCTGCATGACCATCCGTGAGGCAAGGTTGGACGCCTGCGCGGGCGTCTGCGCGAGACCGCGCGTGAACATTTCCGGGTGCAGGACAGGCGCTTCCGGGTGCAGTGCGGCATCGATGTCGAGCACTGCGGGCAGTGCCTCGTAGTCCACGCGGATGGCCTTCAACGCATCCTTCGCCAGTCTCTGGCTGGTAGCCGCTACCGCCGCTACGGCATGGCCGTGATAAAGCACCTTCTCGCGGGCGAGGACGTTGCGCGACATATCCTGCATATCGATGTGCGACTCACCGGCGGCGACATCCGCCTTGAAGGTCGCCGCCATGTCTTCGGAGGTGATCACGGCCAGCACGCCCGGCATGGCAAGCGCTGCGCTCACATCGATACCGACGATCCGCGCGTGCGCATGCGGTGAGCGCAGCACGGCGCCCCACACCATCCCCGGCAAAGAGAGATCGGCGCCATAACGGGCACGCCCCGTGACCTTGTCCGCGCCATCGGGACGCGGCGGGCGGGAACCTACGACAGGAACGTGGGCAACGGTGTTCATGCGCGGCCTCCTGCGCCTTCGCGCATCGTGGCGGCGGCATCGAGTACCGCCCGGATGATCTTGTCGTAACCGGTGCAGCGGCAGAGATTGCCTGCCAGCGCGAAGCGAACGGTGGTTTCGTCCGGATCGGGATCACGGTCAAGGAGGGCCTTGGCGGCAACGACGATGCCGGGAATGCAGATGCCACACTGCAGCGCGTTGTGTTCCAGCAGTTTCTGCTGCACGGGGTGCAGCGCGCCGCCGACGGCCACGCCCTCCACGGTCAGGACTTCCCTGCCCTCCAGCTCCGCGCCCAACACGAGGCAGGCGCAAACGAGCGTGCCATCGAGCAGCACCGAGCAGGAGCCGCAATCGCCCGAATTGCATCCTTCCTTGCTGCCGGTGAGGCCGAGCGTGTCGCGCAGCACCTCCAGCGCGCTGGCGTCGGGTTCGCACAGGAACTCGGCCGGCTGACCGTTGATCGTGGAACGGACGTGCATGGCCATGACTCAGACTCCTTCCGCAGCGCGCCGCGCTGCGATGGCAAGGGTGCGGCGCAACAGCACGCCCGCGACGTGACGGCGGAACTCTGCGGTGCCCCGACGATCGCTGATCGGGTTGCAGGCTGCCTGCGCAAGAGCGACACAGGCCGATACGGCTCCGGCGTCGAGCAACGAGCCCACAAGCACCGCATCCGCTTCCGGCACCGTGAGCACCGTTGGCGCGACCGCGCCGAGGGAGATGCGTGCCGCCACACATCGACCTTCAGCATCGAGTTGCAGCGAGGCTGCAGCACCCACAACCGCGATGTCCATCTCGGTGCGGGGTATGAAGCGCAGATAGGCATCGCTCTGGCGTGTTTGCGGGCGCGGGATGAGGACCGCGCTCACAAACTCCCCGCTGCCCAGCACGGTCTTGCCGGGGCCGAGCGTGAGGCATTCGGCGGCAATGTGCCGCTCGCCCTGCACACCCGAAATCACCAGCATCGCGCGGTTTGCCACCAAGGCCGGCACGGAATCGGCCGCGGGCGAGGCGTTGCACAGGTTGCCGCCCAGACTGGCACGGCCCTGTACCTGCTTCGAGCCGATAAGCCCGGCTGCTTCAACGAGGCCCGGAAACGCGTGCTGCAGCCCTTCGTGCGACGCGATATCGATGCAAGGCGTGGCCGCGCCGATACGCCAGCAGGCCTCCTGCAACTCGATACCGAGCAAACCGGGTATGCGTTTGATGTCGATGAAAGCACCGGGGCTGCGAGCGCCGGAACGCTGCTGCACCAGCAGGTCGGTTCCACCGCCCAGGGCAAAGGCCCCGGGCTCGCTGGCAAGCAGGCCGACGGCCTCGGAAATGCTCTGCGGTGCTCGATAGGCATGTACTGCCATGAGGCCCTCTCCGGTCGGCTGGTTATCCGGCGAAGCATAGCCCTCACGGGAAGGGGCGGCAAACCGCGCAGGAAGGCTCAGGGATCTTCGTAGATCGCGTAGTACTTGCGGACATTGCCGATGCTCTGCCAACTGCCGCTGAAACCCGCAGGAATCACGAAGGCATCACCCGTACCGTAGCGATGCGCCACGCCCGCAGCATCCGTGAGCACGGCCTCGCCCTCGAGCAAATGGCAGAACTCGTCTTCGGTGTAGTGCACACGCCAGGTGCCGGGTTCGGACACCCACACGCCGCAGTGGAAGTTCCCGCGGTAGTTGCTGAACTGGGTGTTGAACGACTGCTGCGGCGTACCGGCGATCAGCTTCGCGGCGTCGATGGGAATCTCGCGCGCGCCCTGCGTATCGGGCAGCACGGTGACGGGCGTGACGACATCGTCCATGGCAACTCCTCTTTCGAGTGGCGTGCAGGTGAGCACAATCGCGGCGGGCTCGCGTATATTCGCCCTGCCCGCGGCACCGCGCCAGCGGGAGCGGCAGCAATGCACCGAAACCGCCCCGGAGAACCCCGATGCCTCTGGCCCTAGGCCTCGTCGCGCTCGTCTTCGTGATCGGCTATGTGTTCATCATCCTCGAGCACAACACCGGCATCGACAAGGTGGCAGCTGCGCTGCTCACGGGTGTGCTGTGCTGGACGGTTTATACAGTCGGAGCGCCCCAGTTACTGAACGTTGATCTGCTGCCGCCCGAATTCCTGGCGGCTCATGCCGGAGAGAGCCCTGCGGCGCTGGCCCGCATCTGGGTGGGCGAGCACCAGTTGCTGGAGCGCTTCGGCGATATCGCGAGCATCCTTTTTTTCCTGCTGGGCGCGATGACCATCGTCGAAATGGTCGACACCTACGGCGGCTTCTCGATCATCACCGATCGCATCCGCGCCCGCAGCATGGTGAGCCTGCTGTGGATCATCGGCTTCGTGACCTTCTTTCTGTCTGCCGCGCTCGACAACCTGACAACCACCATCGTGATGATCTCGCTGATCAGGAAGCTGGTGCGGGATCACGAAGACCGCATCTTCCTCGCGGGCATCATCGTCATCGCTGCGAACGCAGGCGGCGCCTGGTCACCGATCGGCGACGTGACCACCACCATGCTCTGGATCGGCGGGCAGATCAGTACGGCGGGCATCATGCGCTCCATGTTCCTGCCAAGCCTCGCCTGCCTGATCGTGCCCTTGCTCATCCTGACGGTGCAGATGCGCGAGCGTAGCGTCAGCCCGCCCGACATCACGGGAGAGGCTCGCGCCTACGAGGTGAGCCCCCTTCACCGCAACATCATGTTCCTTGCCGGGGTGGGCGGCCTGCTCTTCGTGCCGGTATTCAAGACGCTCACGCATCTGCCCCCGTTCATGGGCATGCTCTTCAGCCTGGGGGTGGTGTGGGTGATCTCCGAGATCCTCCAGGACGACCGTGATGCGGCGCTCGACTCCGGCATGCACGTGCTGAAGGTATTGCGCCGTATCGACACGCCGAGCGTGCTGTTCTTCCTCGGCATTCTGATGGCCGTTAGCGCGCTCGAGGCCACCGGCCTGCTGCGCCTCGCGGCGGATTGGCTCGGCAGCGTCTTCAGCCAGATCCATGTCATCGTGTTCCTGATCGGACTCCTGTCCGCAGTCGTCGACAACGTACCGCTGGTCGCAGCGGTGATGGGTATGTATGACCTCGGCACACACCCGGCAGATGACCTCATGTGGACCTACCTGGCGTTCGCGGCCGGCACGGGTGGCAGTTGCCTGATCATCGGCTCCGCGGCCGGCGTGGCGGCCATGGGCATGGAACGCATCAATTTCTTCTGGTACATGCGGCGCATCGGGGTGCTCGCGCTGGCGGGTTATGTGGCCGGCACCGCGGTGGTCTTTCTGCCGAGGCTCATATGAGCGAAGCGGCCCACCAGGAGCACCACCGCCCGATCGTCGTGATCGGCGCTGGCGCGGTGGGCGCAAGTTCGGCACTTGCACTTGCCTCCGCCGGTCATCCGGTACTGATGCTCGACCCGCGCGGCCCCTGCGGAGGCACGTCCTTCGGCAACGCGGGTGGCATCCATATCGGCGCCATTCAACCTTTCGCCTCGCCGGGAGTGCTGTGGTCGGCGCTGAAGATGCTCGCGGATCCACAAGGGCCGCTGCTGGTCGACTGGCGGTACCTGCCGCGCAGCCTGCCCTGGTTCGCGCGCTTCCTGATGCACGCCAACGCGCGGCAGATGGCGGCCGGCGCGGCTGCCACGGCAGCGATCAACCATACGGCAATCTCGGCATGGCGCGTGGCGGCCGCAGCGGCTGGCGTGTCAGATCATCTGCACGAGGTGGGTTGGCTGAAGGTTTACGATCGCGAGCAGGACTTCGAGGCAGCGGCAACGGAACGCGCGCTGATGCGCGATAACGGCTTCCCCTTCGAGGTCCTGGACAGGGCCGAGTTGCACGAACTGGAGCCCGCGTTGGGGCCGACGCTGACACACGGGATGCTGCAGCCCGGATCGCTGTTCGTCGACAACCCCGGACGCGTGGTGCACGCCATCGCCGCGGCCGCCATCGCGCGCGGCGCCCGATTCAGGCAGGACGAGGTGCGCAGCATCCGTCTGGATGCAGAAGGCTGCCTGGTCCATACATCCTCCGGGGACATACAGGCCGCCAAAGTGGTGGTGGCGGCCGGGGCATGGTCGCGTCCACTGGCCGCGCAGGTGGGCTACCGCATACCGCTGGACACCGAACGCGGCTACCACGTGATGCTGCCCACGCCGGCACGCAGTGTGCGCCGTCCGGTGCTCTACTCCCGGCGCCGCTTCGTGCTGTGCCCCATGGAGGAAGGCCTGCGGGTAACGGCCTGCGTGGAATTCGCCGGGCTCGAGCGCGGACCGGACTACCGGCGGATCGAGCAACTGCTGCCCTTCGCTGCCACCTTGCTGCCCGGTCTCGATCAAACCATACAGAGCCGCTGGCTCGGATTCCGCCCGTCTCTTCCAGACGGCGTTCCGGTGATCGACAGCGTGGCCGATGGCCGTGTCGTCCTCGCCTTTGGCCACGGACACCTGGGGCTCACACAAGGTCCCGCTACCGCAGCGGCGGTGCTGGCTCTGGTACAAGGCACACCCTCACCCTTCGCCCTGGAACCCTACCGCGCCAATCGCTTCTGAGCCCCCGTGGGAGCGGGCCATGCCCGCGACAACCCCGAGGCCGTATGCAGTCGGGGGCATGGCCCCCTCCTACGGGCGCCCGGATCAGGAGACCACCGGTTCCAACAAGCGCACGATCCCCGAATCCGCATCCATCCGCGCCCGCACCCCCACAGGGATGGCGCTGTTCACGGGTACATGCCCGAACGCGGCCCCGAGAAACGCGGGCTTGCCCGCCGCGCGACAATGCTGCTCCAGCACCTCCCCCAGCGTGAACTCGCCGTAGCCGTTCTCGGGCGGGATGTCCTTGAACTCACCGAAAACCACCCCGCTCACCTGATCGAGAATGCCCGCAAGCCGCAGTTGCGTCATGGAGCGGTCGATGCGGTAAACGGCTTCGTGCACGTCTTCCAGAAACAGCAGCTTGCCGCGCATATCGGGCAGATAGGGCGTACCGACCAGCGAGGCGAAGACGGTGAGGTTCCCACCCACAAGCTCCCCCTCTGCGACGCCCGGCACCAGCGTCTGGATCCGTCCCTCGAGCGTGGCAAGAGAGTCGGTTTGCGGTATGTGCGGGCGGTACTCCACGCGCTTTCCTTCGAAGAGCAACGCCCGCAGTACCTCGACCACGAAGGGGTTCCAGTCAGAGAGCAGGTTCGGGCCATGCACACCCACCAATCCCGCCCGGGCGTTGAGCGCGAGCAGCAAGGCGGTGATGTCGCTGTAGCCAAGCACCAATTTCGGCGTGCGGGCGATGGAGGCATAGTCGAGCAGCGGCAGCAGCCGCCCCGAGCCCCAGCCCCCGCGCAGCGCGAACACAGCTGCGATCGCGGGATCTGCAAAGGCGGCATTGATGTCGGCGGCACGCGCAGCGTCTTCACCGGCGAGATACCCGAAGCGCGTGCGGACGTTGGCACCGAAGCGAGGCTCCAGCCCGAGCGCGCGCAGCACATCCCCCGCATAGTCGATCTCGATCTTCTCGTAGGTCACGCTGGCCGGCGCGACCACGCCTACCACATCACCTTTGCGAAGGCGCCGGCACCCCGGGGCCGCATCCCGCGCGGCAAGGCTCGATGCTGCGAAGGCCGCAGCAAGCCCGAATGCGCCGCGGAAAAGAAGCTCACGTCGCTGCATATCGAAACCCCGCTGTTCAGGCCGCGATTGTAAAGGGCTCTCCGGCGCGGTGAAATGAAGCGGCCATACCCGCGAGAGACATCCCATGCCGGCCAACGTACGCCCCCAAGGGTACCAACCCTGCCTGCTCGCGCTGCTGATGGCCTGTGTCGTGTCTGCTGCTTGGGCCGGGGATGCTGAGACCGCGGATCCCGGTCTCGTGGATATTCTCACGCGCGTGCCGGATGCGCGTATCGCGATGCGCTACGCCAGCGAAGACAACTTCGTCGGCGCGGTGGTCGATGGCTACGAGCGCCCGCGCTGCCTGTTGAGCGCGGCCGCAGCCGATGCGCTGGCAGCGCTGCAAGCGGAACTGAAACCTTTCGGACTCTCACTGTTGATGTACGACTGCTACCGACCCCAGCGGGCAGTGGACCATTTCGTGCGGTGGTCCGAGGATCCCTCGGACCAGAAAACGCGGGCTCGCCATTACCCGCGCGAAGACAAGGCCCGCATGTTCGACAAGGGCTATATCGACCGCCGCTCGGGCCATTCACGCGCGAGCACGGTAGACCTCAGCCTCGTGGACAGCGCAGGGAGAGAACTGGATATGGGGACGGGTTGGGACTTCATGGACCCGGACTCTGCCACCGAGTCTTCCGCCGTGCCGGAGCAGGCCCGACGCAACCGGCTGATGCTGCGTGCGCTCATGGCAGCACACGGCTTCCGCAATTATGCGGGGGAATGGTGGCACTTCACGTTGGTGAACGAGCCCTGGCCTGATCGTTATTTCGACATGCCGATACGCTGATCGAGACGCTGAGAAAGAAGAGGCGGTGACACTCCGGGCCGGAGTGCCACCGCCGGACGCCGCTCAGGGCGTGGGGTTGTCGTCGCAAGAGTCGTCGTCGTCGACAGAGTCGTCGGCACCGTCGTTGTCGTCATCCGTGTCGCTGTCGTCAGACTCGCCGTCGTTGTCCTCGTCGGTGTCGGAGGCATCGTCCGAGCCGTCGTTGTCACTGTCGTCGTCCGAGTCGTCGGACACACCGTCATTGTCGCTGTCACTGTCGACCGAGTCGTCCAGGCCGTCGCCGTCCGAGTCGCCGCAGGCGTTGTCTTCCTCGTCGTCGTTCACCTGATCGTTGTCATCGTCGGTGTCGGCGCTGTCGTCGGAGCCGTCGTTGTCATCGTCGGCATCTGTGCTGTCGTCCACCCCGTCGTTGTCATCGTCGGTGTCGGTGCTGTCGTTGATGCCGTCATTGTCGTCATCGCTGTCGATGGCATCCGTACGGCCGTCACCGTCATCGTCGAAATCGCTGCGGTCGCGGGAATCCGGAATCTGGTCGTTGTCGTCGTCTGTATCGACGCTGTCGTCAAGACCGTCGCCGTCGTCATCGGCATCCTCGCAATCGGGAAGACCGTCCTGGTCGTCGTCGGCCTTCAGGATGTCGCAGGCGTCGCCAAGTCCGTCGTTGTCATCATCGCCATCGCGGCTGTCGGGCACGCCGTCATTGTCATCGTCCTTGTCGGCGCGGTCGCGGATGCCGTCGTTGTCATCGTCCTGATCGATGCGGTCGCGGAGGCCATCGTTATCGTCATCGAGGTCTGCCGCATCGCGCACGCCGTCGCTGTCGTCGTCGAGGGTGTCAGAGGCCTCGCTCATGTCGGAGAGATCGTTGCCGTTGTCGTCGATGTCCTGGAGGTCAGGAGTGCCATCGTTGTCGTCGTCGGAGTCGGCGCTGTCGTCGATACCGTCGTTGTCGTCGTCGCTGTCATCGGTGTCATCGGCGTCAGCAAGTTCGTCGTTGTCGTCGTCGCTGTCGATCGAGTCAGGCGACTCGTCGTTGTCGTCATCGGGATCCGAGGAGTCTTTGATGCCGTCGTTGTCGCCGTCGTTGTCTTCACGGTCGAGGCGGTCGACGATGCCGTCGTTGTCATCGTCGCGGTCGGCGCTGTCGGAAGTGCCGTCGTTGTCGTCATCGCGGTCGAGGCGGTC
>CAIXOY010000151.1 GCA_903921135.1 uncultured Gammaproteobacteria bacterium | reverse complement strand
TGCAGGTGTTCCGGACTGCCGCCGGAGCGGGCGAGGTGCAGAGCATCGACCAGCAACTTGGCACGCGGGTGATCCACCGCGCGGATCACCTCGAGCGCGGCCGGCAGGCTCTTTACCTCGGTGATGGGCAGGAACTCGAAGCAGGCGTCCAGGCCGCAGCGCTCTGCGATGCGGCAGATGTCCTCGAAGCGCCTCTTGGTCGCATCTAGGTCGGGATCCGAGCTCACTACCAGGGCGTTTCGCGCGCCGATCTCGGCCCCGGCCTCCAGCAGACGTTCGTGGTCGGGATTTGCGGCACCGGGATGGATCCACACCACCTCGATATCGAGCGGGACAAGCCCGCTGCGGGCGAAGGCCTCGCGGGTGTCACGGGTGGTCTTCGCGGACCAGGTGGCAGCGTCGAACCAGATGCCGCAGGCCTCCCAGCCCGCGTGCGCCGCGGCCTCCACCACGTCCACCGGGTTGAACTCGGGCAGGCTGCCAGTGGCGAGCGAGAGAAGTCGTCTCATGTGCCTCGCGGTTCCCCCCAGCCGAGTGAGACCAGACGAGCCGCCTCGGGGTAGATCCGGTGCTCCTCCACCAGCACGCGCGCCGCCAGCGTGTCTGCGGTGTCGTCGGGCAGCACCGGCACGCGTGCCTGCAGGATCACCGGGCCGCCGTCGAGTTCTTCCGTCACCAGATGCACGGTGGCGCCGGCCTCGGCGTCGCCCGCGTCGATCGCGCGCTGGTGTGTGTGCAGGCCGGGATACTTCGGCAGCAGGGACGGGTGGATGTTCAGCAGGCGGCCCGCGTAGCGCGTGACGAAGCCGGGCGTGAGGATGCGCATGAAGCCGGCGAGGATCACGAGATCGGGTGCGTACGCGTCGATCCTGTCGGCGAGTGCCGCGTCGAAGGCATCACGACTCGCGAATGCGGTGTGATCCAGCACCTCGGCGGGGATCCCGGCTCGCGCTGCGCGCTCAAGTCCGAACACGCCTGCGCGGTTGCTGATGACGGCGACGACCTCACAGGGGTAGGCCGGATCCGCGGCGGCGTCGATGAAGGCCTGCAGATTGCTGCCGCCGCCCGAGATCAATACGACCAGGCGCGAGCGCGGCGCGGCAGACATCGGCCTCAGGCGCCTGCTGCGAGATGCACTTGCTCGGCGCCCGGCTCGCAGGTCTCTATCATGCCCAGCCGCCAGGCCGTCTCGCCCTGCTCCTGCAGGAACGCGATGGCGCGGTCGCAATCGCCCTGCGGTACGCAAACCACCATGCCGATACCGCAGTTGAAGGTACGGTACATCTCCTGGCGTTCGACGTTGCCCGCGCGCGCCAGCCAGCGGAAGAGTTCGGGCTCCTGCCAGCTTGCCGAGTCGAGTGTGGCGCGGCAGCCTTCCGGCAGAACGCGGGGTATGTTTTCCAGCAGCCCGCCGCCGGTGATGTGCGCCAGAGCCCGCACTTCGCAGTGCTGCATGAGTGCGAGCAGGGGTTTCACGTAGATGCGTGTGGGTGCGAGCAGCGCCTCGCCCAGCGTGCGCCCGTCGAAATCCACCGAGGTGTCGGCTCCGGAGACCTGCAGGATCTTGCGGATCAGCGAGTAGCCGTTCGAGTGCGCGCCGCTCGAGGCGAGCCCGATCAGCGCGTCGCCGGGCTGCACGCGGCTGCCGTCGATGATGCGGTCTTCTTCCACCACGCCCACGCAGAAACCCGCGAGGTCGTAGTCCTCGCCTTCATACATGCCGGGCATCTCGGCTGTCTCGCCGCCCACCAGCGCGCAGCCCGCCTGCTCGCAGCCCGCGCCTATGCCGCTCACCACCTGTGTGGCGGTGGTGACGTCGAGCTTGCCGGTGGCGTAGTAGTCGAGGAAGAACAGCGGTTCGGCGCCCGCCACCACCAGATCGTTCACGCACATGGCGACCAGATCGATGCCGATGGTGTCGTGGATCCCGAGTTGCATCGCGAGCCGCAGCTTGGTGCCCACGCCGTCGGTGCCGGAGACCAGCACGGGCTTGCGATACCCCTCTGGAATGCGGCAAAGCGCGCCGAATCCGCCGATCCCGCCCATGACCTCGGGGCGCCGGGTGCGGCGGGCGATGCCCTTGATGTTGGCGACCAGCGCGTTGCCCGCGTCGATATCGACACCGGCGTCCTTGTAGGAAAGGGAGTGCGGGGCGGTGTCGCTCATGCGGGGCGCGTCTCTGCGGGGAAGGGGCGGCCGGATTCTAACAGGGGTCAGCGGGATCTTGCCTTGCTAGAATGGGCGCGCCCTCCTTGCCACGGCGCCACCGCGATGCGGCCACTCTTCTTTGCGTTTGCCTTGCTCCTGTCGGTGCCGTTCGCACTGCTCGCGCCTGTGGCCTCGGCCGCCGGTTTGTACGAAGCCGATGTCCCGGTGGCATCCCAGGACAACAGCGAACGCGATGCGGGCATCCGCCGTGCCCTGCAGGCCGTGCTCGTGAAAGTGTCGGGCTCCCGGCAGGTGCTGCAGAACCCGCAACTCTCCGAGGCCGTGAGCGGCGCGCCGGGGCGTGTGCTCCAGTTCTATTTCCGCAGCATCCCCTTGCCGCCCGACGAGGCGGGCGCGGCAGGTACGCAATTGCGCCTGTTCGCGAGTTTCCAGCCCTCCACCATCGACGAGCTCCTGCGCCGATCAGGTGAGCCGCGCCTCTCGGCCAATCGCCCTGCGAGCCTCGTCTGGCTCGCCATAGACGAGGGCACGGGCCCGCGTCTCGCCTCACGCGAGGGCGACGCCGCCACGATCGCCTGGCTGGAACACCATGCCGTCGCGCGCGCCGTGCCGCTGCGCTTTCCCGCGCTCGATCTGGAGGAGTTGTCGGCCGTGCCCGTGGAGAACGTGGCATCGCTGGATGACGCGGCGCTGCTCGAGGCCTCTGCGCGCTACGCTGCGGGCAGCATCGTGATCGCCCGCTTCGTGCGGGGCGGGACGGGCGAGTGGGTGGGCGAGTGGAAACTGCGCACCGGTGAGGACATGGTCTACGGGCAGGGCCGGGCGCCCACCCGGGCCGCCCTCGCGGAGCAACTGGTAGCGGCTGTCGCCGAATCGCTCTCCACGCACTTCGCGGTGCGCGCAGGTCTCGAGAATGCCGAAGAACTTCGCCTTCGCATCGATGGCATCGGCTCGCTGCAGGCCTATCGCGCACTCGCCACGCAACTCGGGCGTCTGGGCTCCGTACGCCAGGCCCTGCCCGGGCTGATCGAGGGCGATACGGTCTATTTCGATCTGCTCACCGACAGCGGCATCGACAGCGTCCTGCAGGAACTCGCCCTGGTGCCGCAACTGCGCCCCGAGGGCGATCCGGCCGAGCGGCGTTTCCGCTGGTCGGCGCAATAGGAGCCACACCATGGGCGAGAGCGGTCTGAGGCGGCTGGCGGTACTGGGGAGTTTTCTCGCACTGGGCGTGCTGTTGCACCTGCTGTCGCCCATCCTGATGCCCTTCCTGGTCGCGCTGGCGCTCGCCTATCTCTGGGATCCTGTGGTCGATCGCCTCGAGCGTGCGGGGCTCTCGCGCACGCTCGGCGTTTCGGTGGTGTTTTTCGTGTCCACGCTGGTGCTGCTGGGATTGATCCTGGTGCTCGTGCCGCTGCTCGGACGGCAGATGCACGTGGTGGCCGCCAAGGTGCCTGTGGCCATCGAGTGGTTCCGCAGCAGTCTGCTTCCGTGGTTGCAGCGCGAGTTCCAGATTTCCGAGGCAGACATCCCGCTCGAGCGCATCAAGGACGCGCTCATGGCCAACTGGAAGAGTGCCGGTGGCATGGCGCAGAACCTGCTGGTGTCGGCCACTTCCTCGTCGCTCGCGGTGCTCGGGTGGCTGGCCAATCTGGTGTTGATCCCCGTCGTCGGTTTCTACCTGCTGCGCGACTGGGACCGCATGGTCGCGTGGATTCGCGAAACCCTTCCCCGTCCGTGGGAGCCGACGGTCACGCGGCTGGCGCGGGAATGCGACGAGGTGGTGGGTGCCTTCCTGCGCGGGCAATTCCTGGTGATGCTGGCGCTGGGCCTGTGCTACACCACCGGGCTCATGCTGATGGGGCTGGAACTCGCGCTGTTGATCGGGATGCTTGCGGGGCTTGCGAGCATCGTTCCCTATCTTGGTCTCGTGCTCGGTGTGGGCGCAGCCTCGGTGGCGGCGCTGTTGCAGTTCGGTGACTGGCATCCGCTCCTCGGAGTGGCAGCCGTGTTCGTCTCGGCGCAGTTGCTGGAGGGCATGTATCTCACGCCCAAGCTGGTGGGGGATCGCATCGGCCTTCATCCGGTGGCAGTGATCTTTGCGGTGATGGCGGGCGGTCAACTCTTCGGATTCACGGGCGTGTTGCTGGGCCTGCCGGCCTCGGCGGTGATCATGGTGCTGTTGCGGCACCTGCACGACCGTTACCGCGCCAGCGCCATTTACGGTGTGCGTATCGAGACCTCGGCGGCCGCTGCGTCACCGGCCGTGAACCCGGTCGCGCGCGACGAGGGCCCGGAGTGCTGATGCAGATTCCGCTGCCGGTCAGCTTGCCCGACGACGCCTCCTTCGACGCTTTCTTCCCGCACGCGGGTGTGGCGGCCTCCCTGAGTGCGCTGCAGAGCGGCCTCGTGGCGCCGCCGCTGCGGGCTTTTTTGCACGGTGCCCCGGGCTCGGGGCGTACGCACCTGCTGCAGGCCTGCTGTCTTGCCGCGGAAGCGCAGGCCGCTACCTTCGCGTATCTACCGCTCGCGGATCTGCGCGCACTGCCACCGACCGAACTGCTTGCGGGTCTGGAGGCCTGCGCGCTGGTCTGCCTCGACGATCTCGATGCCGTGCTGGGCGAGCCTGCGTGGGAAGAGGCGATCTTCCATCTCCACAACCGTCTGCTGCAGCGGGAAGCTTCGCTGTTGGTGGCCGCGCGCCTGCCGCCGGCCTCGCTTGCGGTGCGGCTGCCGGATCTTCTCTCGCGTTTGCAGGCCCTGCTCGTGTTGCCGCTCGCGCTGCCTGACGATGAGTCCCTGCTCTCAGCGCTGGTGCTGCGCGCACATCGGCGCGGCATGACGCTGGACGAGGACGTTTCGCGCTACATCCTGTCCCGCGCGCCGCGTGGCATGGCGGAGCTGATGGCCGTGCTTGATCTGCTGGATGCGCGATCGCTCGCCGCAGGCCGGCGGCTCAGCATTCCCTTCGTCCGCGAGGCGATGGGCTGGCAGGCCTGAAGTTGACGTTGACGTCAACGTAAAGTTCGGACTATCGTCGCCCTGCCTCCCCGCAGGGCGTTCACATGGCCAGCTTCAGCATCCGCGAGCTCACGCGCGAATTCGGCGTCACCTCGCGCACCATCCGGCATTACGAGGACATCGGCCTGCTCACGCCCGAGCGCCGTGGCCAGACGCGCGTTTACTCCGCGGCGGATCGCACGCGACTCAAGCTCATCCTGCGCGGCAAGCGCTTCGGGCTCTCGCTCGAAGAGAGCCGCCAGATCATCCAGATGTACGACCCCGCGGCCGGCAACCGCGCGCAGTTGGAGCGCCTGCTCGAGCGCCTGCGCGAACAGCGCGAATCCCTGCTCGCACGCCGCCGTGATCTCGACGCCATGCTCGAGGAGCTCGACGCGGCAGAGTCCGCTTGTCTCGCAGCACTCGCCGGACAGCCAAAGGCAGCCCGAGGCACGACCGCAACCCGCACGACCAGGAGGACCACCCGGTGAGCACGCTCTACAGGAATCTCGACTTCGGCCTCGGCAGCGACATCGACATGCTGCGCGAGACCGTGCATGCCTTCGCGCAGGCCGAGATCGCCCCTCTTGCCGCGCAGATCGACCGGGACAACCAGTTCCCGATGCCGCTCTGGCAGCGCATGGGCGAGCTCGGGCTCCTCGGCATCACGGTGGACGAGGACTACGGCGGCAGCGCCATGGGCTACCTCGCGCATGCCGTTGCCATGGAAGAGATTTCCCGTGCCTCGGCGTCGGTGGGTCTTTCCTACGGCGCGCACTCGAACCTCTGCGTGAACCAGATCCACCGCATGGGCAGCGCGGAGCAGAAGGCCCGCTACTTGCCGAAGCTCGTGAGCGGCGAACACGTGGGAGCGCTGGCGATGAGCGAGCCTGGCTCCGGCTCCGACGTCGTCTCGATGCGCCTGCGCGCCGATCGCCACGGCGATCACTACGTGCTGAACGGCAACAAGATGTGGATCACCAACGGTCCGGACGCCAACGTCTACGTGATCTACGCCAAGACCGATATGGACGCCGGCTCAAAAGGCATCACCGCCTTCATCGTGGAGCGGGATTTCCCCGGTTTCTCCCGTACGCAGAAGCTCGACAAGCTCGGCATGCGCGGTTCCAACACCTGCGAGCTGGTGTTCCAGGACTGTGCCGTCCCCGCTGCGAACGTTCTGGGCGGGGAGGGGCGTGGCGTAGGTGTGCTGATGTCCGGCCTCGACTACGAGCGCGTAGTGCTTTCGGGCGGCCCGGTGGGGATCATGCAGGCCTGCATGGATCTGGTGCTGCCCTACGTGCACGAGCGCAAGCAGTTCGGGCAGTCGATCGGCGAGTTCCAGCTGGTGCAGGGAAAACTCGCCGACAACTACGCGGTGCTGAACGCGAGCCGTGCCTACCTCTATGCCGTGGCGCGTGCCTGTGACCGCGGCGAATCCACGCGCAAGGATGCCGCCGCCGTGATCCTCTACACGGCTGAGGCCGCGACGAAGATGGCGCTGGACGCGATCCAGCTGCTGGGCGGCAACGGCTACATCAACGACTACCCGGCAGGCCGATTGCTGCGCGATGCCAAGCTCTACGAAATCGGCGCTGGAACCTCCGAGATCCGTCGCATGCTGATCGGCCGTGAACTTTTCAACGAGACGCGCTGAGCGCGGGAGAAGGCGATGAACCGTCTCGAGACTTCGCTGAACACCCGCGGCGCCGAGTTCCAGGAGAACCGCG
>CAIXOY010000150.1 GCA_903921135.1 uncultured Gammaproteobacteria bacterium | reverse complement strand
GTGTGGCCCGCTCCCACGCGAGAATGCGTCGCGGGCATGGCCCGCTCCCACGCGAGACGGGGTCGCGGGCATGGCCCGCTCCCACGCGAGAAGGGGTCGCGGGCATGGCCCGCTCCTACAGGTTGAGCAAACCGGCTGCGTTGCCGCGCATGATCAGGCGCTGCTCGGCAGCGCTGAAGGCGCCGAGTTCGTGGAGCATGTTGGCCGATTCGCTGAGGCCTTCGGGGTGCGGGTAATCCGAACCGTGCACGACTTGCGATACGCCCGCGGCACGCGCCACGGCAGCGATGTCATCCTCGAAGAAGGGCACGATCCAGAACTGCCGACGGAAGGTCTCGCTCGGTTTTTCCGGCGGTTTGCCGAAGGGCCAGCGCGTGCGGTGGTCGCCGAGGCGATAGATCTTGTCGAGGGTCGAGAGCAGATGCGGCAGCCACGAGGCGCCGAACTCCACGATCAGGAAGCGCAGCCCCGGGAAGCGCGCCGGCAGGTTGTGGAAGAGCAAGGCGGCAAGGTGATCGACGATGGTGCGCTCGCCCATGCCCACGAAGGTGTTGAAGGCCGTGAAGCGGTGCGAGGGCGGGTTGGCGGGCTCGCCCCAGGGCGCGGCGTGCATCGCATTGAACGGTGTGGCGCCGATGTGGAAGACGATGATCAGGCCGGCTTCCTGCGCGCGCGCCCAGAAGGGGTCGAAGTGCGGATCCGCGGGCGAGCGTCCGTCGACCGGGCCCGTGGTGAGCAGCACGAGGCGCACGCCTTCGGCGATCAGGCGTTCGAGTTCGGCCAATGCCTGCGGCAGGTCGGCAAGCGACATCATCGCCGTCGAGAACATCCGCCCGTCCGCGCCCCAGCCCCAGTCCTCGGCGAGCCAGCGGTTGAAGCTGCGAAGGCTCGGGTAAAGCGCCTCGCGCAGGTCCGGGTCTGCGCGCATCTGCCACTCCACGCCCACGCCGAGCGAGGGAATCTGCACGGCGGCTTCCACGCCCTGACGGTCCATTTCCGCGAGGCGTGGGCCGCGTTGCGAGAACTGCGGATGATCTTCCCCGCGCAAGGGGTTCAGGTTCACGGCGCCGCCTTCCTCGGTGCTGCCGCGCAGGAATTCCACCATTGCGCCGGGCGCCCCCACGTGGTCGCCCACGGCGGCGCTGAAGAACTGCATGCGCTTTTGCCCGGCCATCATCACGCCGATGCCGTCTTGGCGGCTGCGGTCCACCCACACGGTGTGTTCACGCCAGCGCGGTTCGATGTGCCGCGTGAAGCAGTCGTCCACTTCGTAATAGTGGTTATCGCAGTCGATCAGTCGGTAGTCGGGTGCGGTCATGGCGTGGCTCCTGCGCTGGCAAGCCCAGTTTACGCAGCGACGCCCGCGCCCGATGTTACGAGGCAGTCAGGCAGGGCGGTGGCCCTGACATTCCTGTCAGCGGTGCGGGCGGTGTAGTCTTCGTGGCGCGGGGGTACAGGCCCGCGATCCCTGCGGGAGCACGACATGAGCGAGATCCATACCGGTGCCTGCCTCTGCGGCGCGGTGCGTTACGCGGTGGAGGGCCCCTTGCGGCCCGTGGTGGTGTGCCACTGCAGCCAGTGCCGGCGCCAGACGGGGCATTACCTGGCCGCGACCAGTGTGCCGCCCGAGCGGTTCTCGCTGCAGAAAGACGAGAGCCTGCGTTGGTACCGCGCCAGCGACACTGCCGAGCGTGGCTTCTGCAGCGCCTGCGGCTCGGTGATGTTCTGGCGGCCTCTCAGTGGCCACGGCATTTCTTTCACGCCGGGAACGCTCGATGCCCCCACGGGCCTTGCCATCGAGGGCCACATCTTCTGCGCCGACAAGGGCGACTATTACGATGTTCCCCGCGAGGGCTACCAGCGCGCCGGCTGGGGCTGAGCACACACCCCTAAACGGACACCGCGCCATGCCGTTCAGCTACGACACGCCCGCCATTCCCCGCTACATGCGGGCCGTGCTGCTCCGGGGGCACGGTGACATCCACATGCTCTCGGTTCGCGACGATGTCCCCGTGCCCCGCCCCGCGCGCGGCGAGGTGCTGATACAGGTCATGGCCGCAGGCGTGAACAACACCGACATCGCCGTGCGCACGGGCTGGTATTCGGGGTCGGTGCAGCGCGGAGCGGAGCCCGCAGCGGCGCTGTGGACCGGCAGCGGCATGGTCTTCCCGCGCATTCAGGGCGCGGATGCCTGCGGTTACATCGTAGCGACGGGGGAGGGGGTGGACCCCTCACGCGTCGGCGAACGGGTGCTGGTGGAGCCGATCTTCCGGTACAGGCTGCCCGACG
>CAIXOY010000149.1 GCA_903921135.1 uncultured Gammaproteobacteria bacterium | reverse complement strand
TTGGGGCCGGTGATCTGCAACTCAGCCACCACGCCCGGCGCATCCACCACCGCGCCGCTCGCAGGGTCGACGAGCCGCGTGCCGATGCGCGAAGCGATGGGGTTGGACCAGGCGAGTCCGGGCACGCCGTACCGCGGGAACAGCACCGCACGCTGCGCGGGATCCGGGACATCGTCCGTCGCCGACAACAACGAAACACCCTCGTTGGAACCGA
Source organism: uncultured Gammaproteobacteria bacterium (assembly GCA_903921135.1). Lineage (GTDB taxonomy): Bacteria > Pseudomonadota > Gammaproteobacteria > Pseudomonadales > UBA5518 > UBA5518. The sequence goes on along the minus strand of CAIXOY010000149.1, from coordinate 2,940 downwards.
AGACGTTCACCACTGCGATGCCGTGCTCCTCCTCGAAAGCGCGCACCATCCACGGCGCAAGCGGCGCGCTGCCCGAGGCCACGATCCGCAACGCCGACAGATCGTGAGCGGCCAGCAAACCGGGCTGTTTGAGCAGCATGTTGAGAAGCGCGGGCGGCGCCACGGTGTAAGCCACGCGCTCACCGGAGATCTGTGCGAGGAACACCGGCAGATCGATCGGGTGATGCAGCAGCAGCGTGCCGCCCAGTTCCAGCCACGGATAGAAAAACCCCGAGAGGCTCGCCATGTTCACCAACGGAAAGGGGCAGAGCATGCGCATGCCGGGCGCGAGCCCCATGCCCATCACCGCCACCGTTTGCGCGCGCCCCTGGTTGGGCGAACGCGGCACAGCCTTTGGCGCGCCCGTAGTGCCCGAGGTCCAGCAGAGCGTGAAGACGTCGTCTGCCGAGGGCTGCGCAAGCGTGATGCCGTCAGCCGCGGGGAGCGTGCAGAGGCGCTCGGGACCCAGAGAGAGACAGCGGACATCCGCGGGCATGACGGCGTTACACGCAGGCGCCGGATCTGCACCGCGGAACTGCTCGGCCGACACGAACACCCGCGGCATGAGGGCCGCTGCGATGCCGCGCAACTCATGCGGACCGTACTGCATGGGCACGGGGCTCGCGATCGCACCCAGCGCAGAGACGGCCAGCAGGCAGAGCACCGCCTCGACGGTGTTTGGCAATTGCACGAGCACCACATCGCCCTCACCCACGCCTTCGGCGCGCAGCCACGCCGCCACCGCGAGTGCGCGCTCGCGCACGGCGGCCCAGTCGAGTGACAAGGGTTCACCGCCTGCGATGGCGGCACGGTTGGGAGGGTCGATCAGCGCGATCGCCGCCGGGTCACGGCGCGCTGTGGCCTCGAAGATCTGCCAGGTGTGCGTATCGCCCCACCAACCTTCGCGGCGGTACCGCGCGATGCGCTCTTCACTCGCGGTGCGCACGGCGTGACGCTCAGCGTCCGGTGAAGACGGGCTTTCGCTTCTCAAGGAAGGCCGTGACGCCCTCTTTCGCGTCTTCACTCGCGCCGGCCAGGTCCTGCAGCGCCCCCTCGACGGAGATCATCTCCGGGAGGCTGCGCTCCATGGCCTCGCGCAGCGCCTGCTTGGAGTAGCGCAGCGCGAGCGGGGCTTTGTCGGCGAGTTTCTGCGCCCATGCCAGGGCGTTCTCCAGCACCTCGCCCGCGAGCACCACGCGGTTCGCCAGCCCCATCTCCACACAGGTGGCGGCGGGCATCTTCTCGCCCTCGGCGATCATCTCGAAGGCGCGCCGCGGCCCGAGCTGGCGCACCAGATGCCAGGTGGCGCCACCGTCGGGTATCAGCGCGATCGCGATGAAGGCCTGGTAGATGTACGCGTTCTCGGCCATCACCACGAGGTCGCAGCTCATCGCGTAGGAGCCGCCGATACCCGCCGCAGCACCGTTCACTGCGGCGATCCAGGGTTTGGTGGACTCGCGGATGGCGAGGAGCGAAGGCCGGTATTCCCTCTCGATCAAGGCACCGATGCCATCGTCGAGCGTGGCATCGGCCAGATCGGCGCCCGCGCAAAAGGCCCGCCCGGCTCCCGTCAGCACTACCACCCGCACGGCCGGGTCTGCCTCGGCCCGCTGCGCCGCTGCCAGCAGGTCTGCACGCTGCTGTGTATCGAAGGCGTTCAGCACGTCGGGGCGGTTCAGCGTGATCAGCGCGACAGCGCCGTGCAGTTCGTATCGGACGGTGGCGAAATCGCTCATGCAGGATCTCCGCGCGGGGCGTCTCTGGAAGGAGGCCGAATGGTGCGATGCTCAGCGCCGCCCGCGCAACACCAGCACGTTACCTATCAGGATCAGCAGCAGACCCGCGATCGCTGGCGTGCCCCAGTGATAGCCCTCGAAGGCGGTGGACATCAGCAGGGCAACCACGGGCGTCACCGTGGAGCTGTAGCCTGCGCGGTCAGGGCCGATCAGCGCGATCAACCGCAGATACGCCCCGAAGGCAAACACCGAACCGAACAGCGCGAGATACATCAGCGACAGGGTGTAGGAGAGCTCGGTCGGGTAATGGAAGTCGACGCCCTTGACGAGCGCGATGCCGAGCAACAGCAGCGTGCCGTAGAACATGCCCCAGGCATTGCCCGTGATGACCGGCCAGCGGAAACGCGCGTTATGCCCCGCCACCACATTGCCGAGCGAGGCGACGTAGGTCGATGCAAGCGCCAGCATCGCTCCCTTCACGGCGCGGTCTTCGAGGCTGAGATGCTGCACCTCGGGCCAGAAGAGAATGCCCACGCCCGCCACGCCGAAAAGCGCACCACCGGCCATGCGCGCCGACAGCGCCCGGCCGAAGAAAATCCGCCCGTTCAGCATGTTCATGAACGAGAGAGTGGCGAACAGCACCGCCACGATGCCGCTCGTGAGGTAGAGCTCGGCGTGGTAGATCAGCCAGTAATTGAGCGCGAACAGACAACTTCCCTGCAGCGCGATCCAGCCGTGCTCGCGCAGGCTGAGGGCAAGCGGCGCGCGCTTGAAACGGCACCAGGCGAACAGCGCCAGCGTGGCAAGCGCGAACCGGTAGATCACCGAGACCAGCGGATCGACCTTACCCAGCTGGAAAGTGATGCCGAGCCAGGTCGAGCCCCAGATCAGCACCGTGACCGCGTAGAGAAACCAGGCCGTGGGGGACATCTGCGTGTGAGGGCTCCGGTGTGGCTCGAACGGGACACGCCCGCAAGCGCTCACCGGTGGGTAGAATGCCACCATCAAGGACCGCGGCCACCCGCGCCGCACAGCAAAGGCGACAAACTGCCATGGCCGACCTGCCACAGCGCAACGACATCAGCACCATCGCGAAGCCCTACCTGATTTTCCTGGGCGATGTGAGCGATCCGCTCGATGCCAAAACAGGCCTCGGTATCCGCCA
>CAIXOY010000148.1 GCA_903921135.1 uncultured Gammaproteobacteria bacterium | reverse complement strand
GGCATCGCCATCGACAGCGAGTGGCGCTCGGATCTCAAGTGGGCGCGCGTGGCGCACGCCATCGCGCCACTCGCGGGGCGACGCGTGCTGGATGTGGGCTGCGGCAACGGCTACTACGCCTGGCGCATGCTGGGTGCCGGTGCGGATTTCGTGCTGGGCGTGGATCCGGCCGTGCGCTGCCTCGCGCAGTTCCGTGCGTGCAAGCGCTTTCTGCCCGCAGCCCCCGTACTGCTTCTCCCGCTTGGCAGCGAGGATCTGCCCGCCGCGAGCCACGCCTTCGACACCGTGTTTTCCATGGGCGTGCTCTACCACCGCAGGGATCCCGTCGCGCACCTGCGCGAGCTGCGCGCCCAACTGCGCACGGGCGGCGAACTGGTGCTGGAAACGCTCTACATCGAGGACGGCGAAGAAGCAGTGCTCGCTCCTGGCGGCCGCTACGCGAAAATGCGCAACGTCTGGGGCATCCCCCGCTGCGACACGCTGCTCGGCTGGCTCGCGGAAGCAGGCTTCGACGCCGCGCGCATCGTCAGCACCAGCATCACGTCCACCGCCGAGCAGCGCCGGACGCAATGGATGCGCTTCGAATCGCTGGCGGATTTTCTGGACCCCGCAGATCCCTCGCGCACCGTCGAAGGACACCCCGCACCACGGCGCGTCATCGCCATCGCCACCGCCGGGACTTGATCTGGATCATGCAGGGCGCAATCGCCCTGCCCCGCTCCTCCGTTCGGACGATCCTCCCCCGCCGTGCCTGCACAAGACTGCATGCAACCGGCCGCAGATCGCAGCCATAACGCGGGGAAAAGCCCATGAACCAGCCCGTACGCGCACCGCGCCAGCCCCACATCATCGTCGCCGACACCATGCCCACGCGCTACGCGCGCGGCTGGCACGTGCTCGACAAGGCGAGCGAATTCACCACCACACCGCGCATGTTCGAGGCCTTCGGCAGGCGCCTTGCCGCCTATCGCGGCGACGTGGACGGCAAGATCCACGTGCTCGATGCCTACTGCCCGCACATGGGCGCGGACATGAGCAAGGGCACGGTGCAGAACGACTCGCTGGTCTGCCCTTTCCACGCCTGGCGCTGGGGCCCGGACGGCGTCTGCAACCACATCCCCTACGCGAAACGCATCCCCGACAAGGCCGTGATCGGATCGCTGCCGGTGCTGGAGGAGAACGGGCTTCTCTTCGTGTGGAACGACCCGGAGGGCAACGCGCCGATCGAGTCGCAGCGCCCCTCGCGGATGCAGGATTACTTCTCGGGCGAGTGGACCGACTGGACGATGACGCAGGTGCCGATCGACAGCAACTGCCGCGAGCTTGTCGACAACATGGCCGACATGGCGCACTTCGGCCCGGTGCACTACTCGAAAGTGAAACGCTTCGTGAACATCCAGGACGGGCACCGCTACATCCAGGAAATGGAAGGCGGCCACGAGATCCTCGAAGACGGCGCCACGGGCATGACCACCACCGCCATCTACGAAGGCCCGGCCTACATGACGACCACCATGACCGGCAGCCTCTACGGTCGCCCCGTCACGGTGCATCTGCTGGTGAGCCATTACCCGGTGCACATGGACCGCTTCATCATCAACTTCGGCGTGATGATGAAAAAGGATCCCGAACTGCCCGAGGCGGTGAATCAGGACATGGTCGGCAAGTACACCGAGATGAGCATCGCCTCGTTCATCCAGGACGTGGAGATCTGGAACAACAAGGTGCGCGTGGGCAACCCCGTGCTCTGCGACGGTGACGGCCCGATCAACATGGTGCGCAAGTGGTACAGCCAGTTCTACATGGACGCCGCCGACGTACCGGCCGATCTGGTGAAGCGCAAGACCCACGTCACGCTCTGAGCGCGGGGAGCACGCACCGTGATGGATATCCGCGCCTTGGGCTATGTGGTGGTGGAAAGCACTGATCCCGCCGGGTGGGAGCATTTCGCTACGCAGGTC
>CAIXOY010000147.1 GCA_903921135.1 uncultured Gammaproteobacteria bacterium | reverse complement strand
GAACCGCGTGGCCGCGCTGCTGAAGCGGGAATTCCTGCACGAGAGCGACATCCTGTGCCGTTACGCAGGTGACCGATTTGTGGTGGTGACGGCCTGTGCCGATGCGGGTGCGCTGCAGGGGCGCCTGCAGGGTCTGCGCAGTCGCATCGCGGAGACCGATGTGCTGATCGACAACGGCGAGGTGCTGCGTGTCACGGTCAGCATCGGCGCCCTGCTCGCCGACCCCGGTTATGGCGCCTGGCTCGAAGACTGGTTGCGTGCCGCTGATACCTGCCTGCGTCGCGCCAAGGGGTCGGGGCGGAATACGGTCGTGGTCGACCGCATCGTGGTCACGGGCTGATCAGGTACCCACGCCCGTCACGTGGTGCTGCGCGTCCCAGTCGCGGAAATTGAACACCTGGCCGTCGGCCCGCACTTCCTCGAGCGCCACCATGTCGAGCTCCGCGAACACCCACTGCGCGGCATTTAGCGTGCCTTCGGCGATCACGCCGTCTTCCGGGAAGCCGCGGTCCACCGGGCCGTAGACGCCGGCCGAGCCCACGTTGATATCGATGGCCTCGGTCCAAGGCGCCTCGCCCACCGTGGGTGATTGCACCACGTAGAACTGGTTTTCCATGGCGCGGGCGCGGGCGCCCAAACGCACACGGTTCCAGCCTGCCAGCGAGTCCGTGCAGCTGGGCGCCAGCACGATACTCGCGCCGGCCTCGGCAAGACGGCGCGCGAACAGCGGGAATTCCACGTCGTAGCAGATCGTGATGCCGATCATCCCGAGTTCGGTGTCGAAGACCTTCAGTTCCGTGCCGGCATCGATGTGCCAGAGCTCGTTCTCGAAGCGGGTCATCTGGAGTTTTTCCTGCCAGTCGAGTTGCCCGTCCGGGCGCACGAGGTAACTGCGGTTGCGGTAACCGCCGCCGTCCTGCGCCACCGGGAAACTCCCCGCCACGATGTGCACCGCGTAGCGTGCGGCAAGCAGTTCGTGCAGGTGCAGGAAGCGTGGCAAGAGCCCCTGCATGGCCTCGAGTTGCGCGGGCAGTGAGCGGCAGACCTCTTCGCCAAACAGCGAGGCAAGCTCCATGGGGCCGTACTCCGGAAAAAGCAGGAGTTTGGCGCCGTGGTGCGCGGCCTCCGAGACCCAGCGATCGAGCTTGCGCTCGTAGGAGGACCAGTCCTCGTGGCGTTCCACCGGGTACTGTGCGCTGGCCACCGTGAGACGGCTGCGGTGCGGGTAGGGCAGGGTGGTCATAGCGGCGGCCTCGCGGGGCTGTGTTCGGAGACTACCGCAACTGTACTGCCCGGATCAGTCGAGTGCTTTGATCCAGAACTGCATCGGGTGCGCGCTGGACGCGGCTTGGTCGATGTCTTTCCAGTCGTAGGTGGTCTGCAGCCGCGGCTCGGGCGCGTAGCCGAAATGTCGCCATACCGGGTCGAGCGGTGCCCAGCCGGCGGGGCGCAGCGCGTGATCCTCGGGGCGCAGCACGCCACAGAACGTGATCCAGCGCATCCCGCCCAGAGCGCGCGCGAAGGCCTCGCGGCCATCGAAGAAGGCCCGGTAGATGCCGCGGCCACGCCACGCCGGCAGCAGCACGGATTCGCCGCAATAGAACACGGTTTCGGGATCGATGCCGAGGGCCTCGAAGGGCTGGCGGAAGGCTTCGCCCTCGCTGGCAAGCGGCAGACCCGTGGAGGCGCCTACCACCGTATCGCCGTCGCGCGCGATCACGGCCATGGCCTGCCTGGCGGCGGTATAAGTGCGCAGGTACTCGGCCTCGTAGGCCTCGCTGCCGTCGTAGAGGTAGGGATAGTCGCGGAAGACCGTGATGCGCAACCGCGCAAGCGCCGGGATCTGCGCGGCGAGCGCCGCGCCCGTGACGGTCTCCGTGATCACGCGCCGACCTGGGCGATCCAGTCGTTCAGGTTGTAGTAGTTGGTGACGCGCGCCACCTTGCCGTCGCGGATCTCGAAGAACGCGCCCGCGGGCAGCACATAGCGCTGGCCGCGCGCCTCCGGCAGGCCCTCGTCTGTGGCGATGTATTCGCCGAGCACCGTGAATTCCGCAGCGGCGCGGCTGCCATCTGCCGAGGCCATCACCACGATGTCGGCCAGTTGCTCGCGATAGCAGCGGTTCATGTGCTGCATGAAGCGGGCGAAGACTTCTTTGCCGGTCTCACGGCGGCCCTGGTTGATGTCGTGCACCACCTCGGGATGGAGAAGCGTGAGAAAGCCCTCCATGTTTCCGGCGTTGAAGGCGGAGTAGTAGGCGGTGATGAGTTCGGTGGTGGTCATGACTGGCATCTCTTGCGTGAATCGGTGTGTTTTGCAGGGCCTGAGGTGGGGCCGCCAACCTCAGTGCTGCCGAGGGCCCCGGTCTCAACCACGCCTGCGGTTGACGCGCATGCGCCGCCCTGCGGTGTCGGCCTCGCGCGGGGCGGGCGGTGGTGGCAGCACGGGCAGCGTGGTCTGCTTCTCGAGTCCGGAGAAGATGATGCGCTGCATCTCGGCATCTGCGGCCGGGTCGGTCTCGATCTGCTGATAGGCCGCGAGGCGGCGCTCCACCTGTTCGCAGGCGCGGGCATAGAGCTCTTTGGAACCCTGCTTCTGCCAGGTCTCGCGGTTCTCGCGGTCAAAAACAGGATCGGTGAGGTAAAGCTCCTGCGGCCAGTACTTCAGCGTGTGGGGCGAGGTGATCAGGTGGTCGTCGGCGCGGAGATCCCGCACCAGATCGTGTGAAGGCAGATCTTCCAGCACGGTGAGTTCCCGCACGAAGTGCAGAGACTGCCCGCAGACCTCGTTGTCGAAGACGAGTTTCGGCAGGCTGAAGGTGAGCACGAAGTCGAGCATGCCCGGGCCCGAGACCGAGTTCACGCCGGCAAGCGCAGCGAGCAGCGCACTCGAGAATGTCTCGCCGCCTGCCTGCGCATCCAGGAACTTCGCATCCGACAGCGCCATATAAGCCTGCGTGGGTAAGCCCAGCGATTTGGCGATCGCCACATACGCCACGTTCAGGTGCTGCGCCTCGATGGCCGCCATCGGCGAACTCGCGGATTTCATGTGGAAGGTCGCGGGCGCGCCGCCGATCAGCACCGGCGCGCCGGGGCGGATGATCTGCGCCATCGTGAGCCCTGTCAGCGTGTCGACCATGTGGAAGACCAGCGAGCCCACCAGCGTGACCGGCGCGATCAGCCCCATCAGCGTCACCGGCACGATCTCGACCGGAATGCCCGCCTCCACGCAGTCGAGCAGGTTCTGGCAGGAGTCTTCGCCGAAGCGGAAATTGCCCGTCGCGGTGATGGTGAAGATCGACATGGGCCGCGCGATCAGATCCGCGCGGTCGTGCCGGAAGAGCTGCATCATCTCGGCCATGCGCTCCACACCGTGCTCGGTGAAAGCACCCGAGACCATCGGCTTTTTCGAGGTCGTGAGCAGCATGTACAGCCGCCACGCATCCGATACCTGCGACTCGATGTCCTTGTTGGTCGAGAAGGCGGTGGCGAGGTAGGCGATGTGCTCGAGCCCGTCGCACAGACGTGCGTATTCGATGAAGTCGGTGGAGTCCGAGAGCCGCGTCTCGCCGGTGCGGTGGTCGAGGATCTTCAGCCCGCTCGAGCCCGGCACGTAGTGCACGTTGTTGCCGCCCAGTTCGGCATGTGGGTCGCCGTCGCGGTTGTAGAGCGTGAACATCTTCGGTGCGGTGGCGATGGCGCGCTCCACCACCTCGCGCGGGAAGAAGATCCGCTCGCCGCTCGGGTCGGTTTTGAGTCCGCTCTCCAGCAGGCGTTTCTTCATGCCTGCGCCGCGGATCTCCATCCCGGTCTCGGACATGATGCGCATGGCCTCGTCGAGGATCCGGCCGATCATCTCGTTGCTCAGCACGTTCAATGTGGGACGCATGGTGTGTTTTCCTCAGTTAAGCGGTGTGCGCGCTGGCGCTGATCTCGCGCTTGCGGCGCGCCACGAAATCGGCAAGTGCCTCTTCGATGGCGGGATCGATGGGCGGTTTCTCGTAGGTCTGCAGCAGTTTTTTCCACAGCGCGTTGGCGCGGCGTGCGGTGTCGGGTGCGCCCGATTCCTGCCAGCGCTCGTAGTTGTCGCGCGTCGAGAGCAGCGGCTGGTAGAAGGCGCTTTCGTAGCGCTGCAGCGTGTGCTGCGTGCCGAAGTGATGCCCGCCCGGTGCCACCGAGCGGATGGCGTCCAGTGCGAGCGTGTCGCTGTCGACGCGGATGGGCGCGAGCGACTCGGCCACCATCTGCAGCATCTCGGCGTCGATGATCAGTTTTTCGAACGATGCCGTGAGGCCGTTCTCGAGCCAGCCGCCGGCGTGGTAGATGAGGTTCGCGTGGCCCATCACCGCGCCCCAGAGCGACATGCCGCTCTCGTAGGCGGCTTGCGCATCGGGGTGGTTGGAGCTCGTGACGTTGCTCGAGCGCAGCGGAATGCCGAGTTTTCGCGCGATCTGCCCGCTCGCCCACGCCGACTTGGTGTATTCCGGCGTGCCGAGTGCAGGCGCGCCGCTCAGCATGTCGACGTTCGAGGCAAACGAGCCGTACATCACCGGCGCGCCGCGGCGCACCAGTTGCGCGAGCACCACCACGGCCAGCACTTCGGCTGTTTGCTGCACCAGCGTGCCCGCGATGGTGGCGGGGCTCATGGAGCCTGCCAGCGTGAAGGGCGTGATGCAGGTCACTTGCCCCGCACGCGCCAGCTCGAACACGGCTTCCGTCATGGGGATGTCGAGTTGCAGGGGCGAG
>CAIXOY010000146.1 GCA_903921135.1 uncultured Gammaproteobacteria bacterium | reverse complement strand
TTGAAGCCGCCGAAGAAGTAGGTGTTCTGCCAGGCGTCATAGTCGCTGTCCCAGAGGAAGCCACCAAGGATCGTCTTGCCCCAGTTCCAGTCGCTTTCGAGACGCAACTCGACGCTGGTCTGCTCTTCGAATTGCGGGCGCGATACGCGAAACACGTCGAGAGCGGCTGCGTCGAACTCCTGCAGCGAGGTTTCTTCCATGTCACGCCAGCCAACGATGGTCACGAGGCGGTGGCCGTCGGCGATGTCCCAGCTGAGGTTGGCCGTAAGGGCGTCGAGCTCCACCGAGGCCTTCTGGTTGGTCGCGGTGTAAGTGTCGCGATGAAAGTCGGAGGGCGAACGAGGGGCGTGTTGACCGGCGAAAAGGCCGAGGTCGAAAAGAAATTCTCCGGCCTCGCTGAGACCGGTCACGGGACGCACCGGCGTCTTGTCGTCGATATGGTCGTAGATCAGGTGCAGCGAGACGTCGTCGTTGGGCGTCCAGAGGCCCGAGAGGCTCACGCTGCCGTAATCGCTGTCGCCCTCGCGCTTGTCGCGGGTCTTGTTGTCGAAGTAGCCGCCACCGTCGGTTTTGACGGCGGTGATCTTGGTGGCAAGCGTGCCGTCCAGAACCGCCGGCAGGTTCAGCGCGGCCTTGATGTCGCGCTGGTTGTCCTCGGCCATCGTGAGGCTCACCTTGCCGCCGAGTTCACCGGTGGGCTTGGCGCGGATCACGTGGATCAGACCGCCGATGGTGTTCTTGCCGAAGAGCGTGCCCTGCGGGCCGCGCAGCACCTCGACGCGCTCGGCGTCCCATACGTTCAGCAGGGCACCGGTGCTGGTTTGCAGGTAGACGCCGTCCTGATAGACGGCAACCGCGGGATCGAAGCTCTTTTCAACGTCGTTCAGCTGCATGCCACGGATGGCGATGGAGGCCGTGCCGTTGCCAAGCGTCGGGTCGACGATCAGGTTGGGCGACATGCCCGCGACGTCCAGGATGTCCCGCGCGAAGCGCTTGTCGAGCATCTTCGCGTCCATGACGGACACCGAGATGGCAACGTCCTGCACGTTTTCCTCGCGCTTCTGCGCGGTGACCAGCACTTCCTCGATCTGGCCGCTGATTTCACGCTGCGCGAGCGTGGGAACGCTGCCCAGCAGACCGAGAGCCGCAAGGCTGATACCGGCCGCAATCCGCGATTTCTTTGCATTGAGCATGGGGTGAATCTCCTCGAAGTTGACGGCCTGCGGGCCTTTATATGTCTGTGACCTCAGGGTGCCGGCCAGAGCCGGGCGCCACGCGGGTGCGCCGATTCTTCCGACGCCCGCCTGCCAGTGTCAATCAAAACATTCCGGCGTGCCGGTTTTCTCAGGCATGGTGAGGGCCGGGCGCGATTTGCGGGGACTGTCCATCCTTCGAGACAAGGCATCGGGATGGCAATCATCCTCACCCTCTCGCGACTAGGCTGCGCGCGCACGCCGGCAGGCACCCGGCTGACAAGGCCCGAGGCCGGGGAGACATAATGCCGCCCCATATCCACGACCCCACGACAGGAGAGGCATCCCATGGACCTTCAACTCAAGGGAAAACGCGCACTCGTGACCGGGGCATCCAGCGGCCTTGGCCTGGCCTGTGCGAAGGCACTGATCGCAGAAGGCGCGACAGTGACGCTGGTGGCGCGCGGCGCGGCGCGGCTCGAGAAGGCCAGGGCATCGCTCGGACCCCAGGCGCACGCGCTCGCCGCGGATCTCAGCACACCGGCCGACATCGACCGGATGGTCCGGGAGGCCGAGGCGCTGATGGGCGGCATCGATATCCTGGTCGCCAACGCGGGCGGCCCTCCCCCCGGCAGCTTCGAGAGCACGGCCGTGGAGGCCTACCCTGCTGCGTTGCAGCTGAGCCTCATATCGACGGTGGCGATGTGCAAGGCCACGGTGCCGGCGATGCGCGAGCGCGGATGGGGGCGCGTGGTGGCGATCACCTCGATTGCGGTGCGCGAACCCATCGCCCAACTGATTCTCTCGAACACCGCGCGTGCGGGGCTCACGGGCTTCCTGAAAACCCTCGCCACAGAAGTCGCTGCCGACGGCGTAACCGTGAATTCGGTGCAGCCAGGGCTGCACGCCACCGACCGGCTGCGAGAGGTCTTCGGCGACACCGACAAGCTCGCCTCCGGGCTGCCTGTGCGCAAACTCGGGGACCCGGAAGACTTCGGCCGCATCGTCGCATTCCTCTGCTCACCCACCGCGTGCTTCATCACGGGTTCGGCAATTCCGGTGGACGGGGGCTCGAGCCGGGGGCTCCAGTAAGCGCCGGGCAAAAACAGTCAATTCGGTTTGTTTTCAGCCGGGGCATCTGGTAGCGTCAGGCGCCATTCCGGCCACCACAGACACGAGGGCAAACAGCATGGATCTGGGTCTCAAGGGCAAGAAAGCCGTCGTTACCGGCGGTACCCGCGGCATCGGTCGCGCCATCGCCGAAGCGCTCGCTGCCGAGGGCGTGGACGTGGCGGTCTGCGCCCGACATGCGAACGAGGTCGATGAGACGGTGGCTGCGTTGAAGGCCCGCGGCGTGAACGCCTGCGGTGCCGCCGTGGACATCTCGCAGGGCGAGGCCTATCAGGCATGGATCGCAGCGGCCGCTGCGGAACTCGGCGGCATCGATATCTTCGTCGCCAACGTGAGCGCGGGCGGCGGCATGGGCGAGGACGCCTGGCGGGCGAACTTCGAAACCGATCTTCTGGGCACCACCCGCGGCATCGATGCAGCGCTTCCCGCGCTCAAGGCCTCCGGTGCCGGTTCGATCGTTGTCATCAGTTCCACTGCCGCCGTGGAAACGTTCATCGCCCCGCAGCCCTACAACGCGATCAAGGCGGCGCTGATCACGCACGCCAAACAGCTGAGCCAGGCGCTGGCCACAGACGGCATCCGCGTGAACTGCGTGTCTCCGGGGCCTGTGTATTTCCCCGGCGGCGCCTGGGAGTACATCCAGAACAACGTGGCCGAACTCTACGCCTCCACAATGGCGCAGATTCCGCGCGGCAGCATGGGCACGCCCGCCGAAGTGGCGAACGCGGTGGTCTTCCTCGCGAGCCCGGCCGCCAGCCTCATCACCGGCGTGAACCTGATCGCCGACGGGGGTTTCACCAAGCGCGTGCAGCTCTGAGATGGCCGCGGGCAGGAGCGACCGCCTCGACGCCTATCTGGTGGCGGGCGGCAAGTACCACAACATCGATTTCGCGCGGCTCGAAATCCTCAAACTGCTGGCGGAGCAGCCGCGGCTGCGCGTTGGCGTGGGCGCGGATTACTCCGACATCGACGCCATCTGCAACGCCGATTTCATCATCTCCTACACCTGCGATGTGATGCCGACGCCCGAGCAGACCGAGCGACTGCGCCAATGCGTCGCAGGCGGCAAGAAATGGTTCGCGCTGCACGGCACCAATTCGATCCTGCGTTTTCTGGCAGATGGCCGTGTCGACAGCCCGCGCGAAAACGACCCGCTGATGGAACTCCTCGGCAGCCAGTTCCTCTCGCACCCGCCGATCGCGCCGTATCTGGTGGAGCCCAGTGATCCGGAGCACCCGCTGGTGCAGGGCATAGGCCCGTTCACGGTTGACGACGAGCTGTATCTCTCGCGCCTGCTGGGCGAGCAGCACCTGCTGCTCCACACACGTTGGACGGGCACCACGCCCGTGTTCGTCGACAGTGAGTGGCCAGAGGACGAGCCGCGCCCCTGCATGTATCTCCATCCCTTCGGCGCCGGAGAGGTGCTCTACCTGACGCTCGGCCATTGCCGCGGCAAATA
>CAIXOY010000145.1 GCA_903921135.1 uncultured Gammaproteobacteria bacterium | reverse complement strand
TTGTGGTTGACCTGTCCGAGCGTCGACTGGCCGTGGCCCGCGAACTGGGAATGGTTCCGTTCAAGGCAGACAGCGGCGACATCAAGTCGTTTCTGATGGCCGAGCACGGCATCGTCACCAATGACCCTCTTCTGGGCGAACAACCCGGCACCGACGTGTTCATCGAGGCGACGGGCGTAGGCGCGGTGTTCCAGCGGATCTGCTCCATCGCCCGCAAGGCAGCGCGCGTCGTGGTCGTCGGCGTGCACTTCACGCCCGTGGAACTGGACATGATCAACTTCCTGATGAAGGAACTGGCCCTCACCGCGGCCACGGAATACCCCGTCGAATTTCCCGCTGTCATCGAGATGCTCGGCTCGGGAAAGGTCGATGTCAGGCCGCTTGTGAGCCACACATTCCCGTTGTCCGCCTTCGACGACGCCTTTGAGCAGGCGCTGCGCCAGAACGAAGCCGTCAAGGTACTGGTGGACTGCCAAGCCTGAGGCCCTGCTCCGCTAACGCACGGAAAAGAGGAAAGGAACATGAGAGAGCCGATCTACAAAACACGCAGAATTGCACCAGCCGCGGCGGAGTTCGACCGTGGTTGCTGCCGGCTGAACGATTTCATCGTGATGTCCGAAGGCAACTCCAATGTCTACCTGATCGAGACGCCGGAAGGCGGAATTCTCGTCAACAGCGGCATGGGATTCGAGGCGCCGGTGCACCGCCACAACCTCGGCAGGTTCTCTGACGTGCCCATCCGGTTTCTCATCACGACGCAGGGGCATGTGGACCATGTCGGCGGTGTGGGCTATTTCCGCGGCCTTCACCCCGGGCTGGTGTACGTGGCTCAGGCGGGAAACGCGGAACACCAGGCATATGACGCTCGTCTGCAGCCATTCCGCTCGGCGCGCGCGGCGTTTCGCTTCCGGGAGGATTTTGCCGCTGTGTTCAAGCGCTACGCGGCTGCGGGATACACCGCGTTCAACCCGCAGGACCGCCCTGTGCCCGACGTCAGCTTCGAGGCGCGCCATGCCTTTTCGTTGGGCGGACTCGATGTCGTGCTGATCGCCGTGCCGGGCGCCGAGACCAACGACTCGCTCGTGGTGTGGCTGCCGCAACACCGGATCGTGCTGACGGGCAATCTCTTCGGCTGTCCGTTCGGCCACTTCCCGAATCTGGTGACTATCCGCGGGGACCGCTACCGTGATGCGCTTACTTGCGCCGCCGCCGCGCAAACGGTGCTGGATCTGCAGCCCGAGACCATCCTGTACGGACACCATGAACCCATAGAAGGCGCCGACCTGATCCGCGCCGAACTGTGCGCCTACCGCGACGCCATCCTCCACGTGCACGACGAAGTGGTGAAAGGCATGAACGCCGGCAAGGCACTCCATGTTCTGCAGCAGGACATCACCCTGCCTGCGGAACTCGACGTCGGCCAGGGTTACGGCAAGGTGAACTGGAGCATCCGCGCGATCTGGGAGAGCTACGCCGGATGGTTCAAGCACGAATCCACCACGGAGCTCTACAACGTGCCCCGCGCTGCTGTGCACGCAGATCTGGTGGAATTGGCTGGCGCCGACGCACTGGTGGAAAGAGCGGCAGCGAAAGCCGCGTCCGGCCTGCATGAGGAAGCCCTGCATCTTCTCGACATCGTCCTGTCCGTCGACGCAGACCATGCGGGCGCAAAGGCCGTGGCGCTCCGTGTACACGAACACCTGCTCGAAGAAGCCGAGACCTGTTCCACGACCGGCAACTTCTGGCTGACGGGATGGCTGCAACAGCAGATCCGCACGTTGCGAGGCGGCGCCAATCCGCCACTCTCGTTCAGGTAGGAGTCGCGAGAATGGCCGAGATACGGATCAGCGACCTCGCACATCCCGTTCTGAACGATCTCCAGCGCCAGGCGCTGGCCTATGGCGAGACCCTGCACACCAGCTTCGACCCCGAAGGCATCCTGGCAGAAGCACGATCCGCCACGGGGCTGGAGGACTTCGGCCCGGAGGACTACCGGGAGCGGCTGGATCTGATCTGCGACGAATGGGGCAACGACACCGGCTTGACCGGGCTCGGCCGCAGCGGCTTGAGGCAGCGCCTGGTCGCCTATGCGAAGAACCGCCTGCTGATACACGACACCCTCAAACGTCACCCGCAGATCCACGACATCGAGATCAGCAGGCCTGTCGTCGTGGCAGGCTTACCGCGCACCGGGACCACGCATCTCCTCAATCTGCTTGCCGCGGATTCGCGCCTGCGCTCGATGCCGCTCTGGGAGTCATACGAGCCTGTTCCCATGCCCGGCGAGGCCCTCCTGCCAGACGGCACGGACCCGCGCTACCAGCGCTGCGCCGACGCCTGGGCGGCGATGCAGGCGACCGTGCCACACCTCGCCGCGATGCATCCGATGGATCCGGATCACATCCACGAGGAAATCGAGCTGATGCATCCGAATTTCAGCTCCTACGATTTCGAGTGGATCGCCTACTCCCCGCGCTACCGCGACCATTACCTGCAAATGGACCAGTTGCCTCACTACGAGTACATGAAGACGGCACTGAAAATCCTGCAATTCCGCCAGCCCGCCCACTGGCCACGACGGTGGGTGCTCAAATCACCGATGCACCTCGAGAACCTGCCGGTGCTGCAGTCGGTATTCCCGGACGCCACCTTCGTGATCACGCACCGCGACCCGGTAGCGGTGATCCAGTCGACCGTCACCATGCTGGCTTATGGGCAGCGCATGAGCCGCAAGCGTGTCCTGATGTCCGAGTTGGCCACCTACTGGGTGCAGCGAATAGAGCACTTGCTGCAGCGCTGCGTCGCGACGCGTCATCTGCTGCCGGCGTCACAGAGCATCGACGTGCCTTTCCACGCGTTCATGGCCGATGACATGGGCATGGTCGCAAAGATCCACGACAAGGCCGGCATGGAGTTAAGCGCGCAAGCCCGCGAGGAAATGCGCTTATTCCTCGACGCACATCCGCGCGGCAAGCACGGCTCCGTGGTGTACCGGTTGAAAGAAGACTTCGGTCTGGACCCCGAGGAACTGCGGGAGCGGTTCAGGTTCTACTTCGATGCCTTTCCTGCGCGGCCCGAATCCGCGCGCCGCTCCTCCTGAGCCTGCAGGCGGCGCTCATGCCTGGTCGAGTTGTGAAAAAACAAACGCGTTCATCGTGTCGGCAAGGCGCAGGGCAAGGGCATCGCTGATCGGGTAAATCTCGTCTGGCAGCTCGCCGCCATCGTTCGCGGCGTTGATGGCGACCTGCGGCGCCAGGACGACGGTGTACAGGATTGCACCTGACAAGGCACTTCGCAGCAACGTCCCGGTGCGCATGGCGCGGGCCAGCCGGGGGTCGTCGTACTGCAGGTTGAGGTAGGCCGACGGGATGAAATTGCTGTAAAGCCAGGTCAGTCGCGCGGAGGGGCGCGAGCCCTCGCATAACAGGATCTGGCCGTAAGCAGGAATGTCCCGGAGCGCCTGGATGAACGACAGCAACTGCGCATGCATGCGCTCCCGATCCGTTTCGCCCGGCGGAAGTTTCTCTCGGTAGGCCTCGCTGCAGGCCTCGAAACGCCGCCAAAGGTGCAGTGCCGCCTGCTCCCACAAACGGTCCTTGGTGCCGAAGTGGTACATGACAAGCGAATGCTTGCAGTCGGCAGCTGCCGCGATGTCTTTGACGCTGACTGCGTCAAAACCCCGGGCAAACAGCGGAATCGCCGCTTCCAGAATCAGGCTCTTGATCCGCTCTGCCTGCCGTGAACGCAGGGTTTCTGTCGACATGAATGACTCCAGCATCTCTCGCAAGAGAAACACGCGTTGACAGGTTGAAGGCGGTGTGGGATATCTACTGCCTAACTAGTCAGTGAAAATAAAATCCGCTCCTGAATCCTCGCCGCAGCTCCGATACGCCCGGAGAACCTGACCGGCAGGAGGCCCCGGACCGCATCAGCCGGGTCGGCGGGGAAGCAGGGGCGAAAGGAACCACATGGCCGCCATTGACGCAACCGAACTCTTCAGCGCCGACACGCTGGAAGCCCCCTACCCGCTCTACGCACGCATGCGCGAACTGGGGCCCGTCTGCCAGATCGGAGGGATGAGGGCGTTTTTCGTCAGCACGCATGCCGCCGTGGACGCAGCCGTCAAGCGGCACGAGGATTTCTCTGCAAACCTGAACGGCATGCTGCTCTGCAGCGAAGACCTGCGCCCCTACGTGTTCAGCCTGTCGTCAGCAGGCACTTCGAGCAACGTCATCGCCACCGCAGACGAGCCCGACCACTCAGTCCACCGACGCCTGATGCTGCCGCCGCTCAAGGCCTCGCGGGTCGCACGGATGGAGAGTGAATTGCGCGCATTTGCCGAGGAGCGGGTCGCCCAGTTGGTCCGTGACGGATCCGGCGATATCTGCGCACGCCTGACCGAGACCTTGCCTGCGCTGGTGGTTTTGCGCCTGCTGGGGCTTGAACCGGAAGCGCTCGAGGACGTACGTCGCTGGGCGATGATGGGCGGTGACCTGCTCGCCGGCCGCATAGACACGTCCCGATTGGCCCATTTGCTGTCGGAGACCCTGGAGCAGTACCAGTTCCTTGCCAATCACGTCGACCTGCTGCTGTCACGCGCACACGCTGACCGCGACGACTCCCTCACGGCCACGCTGGCCACGGGCGTGGATGAGGGGTTGATCTCGAGGGAACAGGCCATCGGCATCCTGGTGATCCTGTACGGCGCCGCCGGCGAGTCGACGGCAAGCCTCATCGGATCGGCCGTGAGGCTTCTGGCCGAAGACCAGGAACTCCAGGCGCGCCTGCGGGCGGAACCCGGGCTTGTTCCCGCCTTCGTCGAAGAGGCCGTGCGGCTGGAGTCGCCGTTCAAGTTTCACTACCGCGTGGTTCGCCGCGAAACCGAACTCTGCGGAACGCCACTGCTCCCGGGCGACACCCTGTTACTCGGGTGGGCCTCGGCGAACCGCGACCCGTCGGTCTGGGCCGACCCGGACAGCTTGAGGCTCGACCGACCCCAGGGAGACCGACACCTCGGCTTCGGCTACGGCGTCCACTTCTGCATCGGCGCCCCTCTGGCGCGCATGGAAGCCCGGGTGGTGATCGAGTCGCTGCTGCAAGGAACATCACACATCGCGGCGGATCCAGCGCGCGCGCATGTCCACGTGCCGAGCATTTTCGTGCGCCGGTTGCAGCACCTGCATCTGGTTGTCCGGTGATGAAGCGGCAACTGCCCTCGGGGCCGCACCGGAAATCACGGGAACCGTGCGCGCGAAACGCCCGCCCGAAATGGAGGTGCGACATGTGAGAAACCGATTACCGGCGAGTACCGGATCCCACATGCAGAACGCCGCACTGGCACCGAGCAGACGGCCCGCCCCGGGCCTACACAAACCGAAAGAGGTGACACATGAATAACCATCACATCCAGTCCCGCTTCCGCCTTGGCGCACTCGCACTGGCCATCGCATCGAGCACGGGCATCACGGCACCTGCTCTGGCGCAGGAGCAACGCGC
>CAIXOY010000144.1 GCA_903921135.1 uncultured Gammaproteobacteria bacterium | reverse complement strand
GCGCTCCAGCCGCCCGAGCTTTTTCAGGTGTATCAGCAGGAGGGATATTGCAGCGGGGGTAACGCCTGGAATGCGTCCGGCCTGTGCGAGCGTGGCGGGGCGAACGGCGATCAGCTTGTGGCGGACTTCATTCGAGAGACCATCGACTCCGGCGTAATCGAAATCACCGCTGAGGCGCGTGTTTTCATAGCGCTTCAGGCGGTCGACTTCCTCGTGCTGACGATCGATATAACCGGCGTATTTGGCTTCGATTTCCACTTGCTCGGCAACATCCTCAGGCACGGGTGGCAATGCGCAGAGTCGGCTCAAGGTGGCATGGTCGAGTTCCGGGCGCTTCAAAAGCTCGGACACGCGGTATTCGCGAGCAAGGGCTTTACCGACGTGGGCACTGATGGCCTCGGCCTCTGGCGTGCCCGGATGGACGAAGCGGGCATGGAGTTCGGCAGAACAGCCGGCAATCGCCTCCTGCTTGGCAGAAAACCGTGACCATCGATCATCGTCCACAAGACCGAGCTCACGGCCTGCAGGCGTCAGGCGCCGATCGGCGTTGTCTTCGCGCAGCAAGAGCCGGTGCTCAGCCCTGCTGGTGAACATGCGGTAGGGCTCACCCGTGCCCAAGGTGACGAGATCATCGACCATCACGCCGATGTATGCCTCATGACGGAGCGGGTGCCAGGCGTCCAGCCCCTGAACCCTGCGGGCTGCGTTGATGCCTGCCAGAAGCCCTTGGGCCGCAGCCTCCTCGTAACCGGTGGTGCCGTTGATCTGGCCGGCGAAGAACAGGCCCTGTACGAAGCGCGTTTCCAGACTGTGGTGCAGACCTCGCGGATCAAAGAAGTCGTATTCGATCGCGTAGCCGGGACGGGTGATGTGTGCGTTCTCGAAACCCTTGATGCTCTGGACGAGCGCGATCTGCACATCGAAAGGCAGGCTGGTCGAAATGCCGTTCGGATAAAGCTCCACGGAATCGAGGCCTTCGGGTTCGATGAACACCTGGTGCGAATTCTTGTCGGCAAACCGCACGACCTTGTCTTCGACCGAGGGGCAGTAGCGCGGCCCTATGCCCTCTATCACGCCCGCATACATAGGCGAACGGTGGAGCGAGGCGCGGATGATCTCGTGGGTGCGCTCGTTGGTGTGCGTGATGTGACAGGGAACCTGCCGGGGATGCTCCGAGACATCTCCCATGAAGCTCATGACCGGCAAGGGTGTATCACCGTCCTGTACATCAAGCCCCTCGAAGTTCACCGAGCGGGCATCGATGCGCGGCGGCGTACCTGTTTTGAGGCGCCCTACCGAAAAAGGCATTTCACGCAGGCGTGAGGCCAAAGCGTTGGAGGCTGGATCACCGGCGCGACCGCCGCCGTAATGCTCCATGCCCACATGGATCAGACCACCCAGAAAGGTACCCGTAGCAAGCACCACCGCTTCGGCACGGAAATCGAGCCCCATCTGAGTGCGGACTCCGCGCACGCGCTCGCCTTCGACGATGAGATCGACCACGGGTTGCTGGAAGACATCAAGGCCAGCCTGTTGCTCGATGATCTGGCGCACCGCAGCCCGATACAGCACACGGTCTGCCTGGGCACGAGTGGCCCGCACAGCCGGCCCCTTGCGGGAGTTGAGAATCCGGAACTGGATGCCTGCCTTGTCTGTGGCACGGGCCATCGCACCGCCCAGGGCGTCGATTTCCTTGACCAGGTGACTCTTGCCGATACCGCCGATAGCCGGGTTGCAGGACATCTGCCCCAATTGCTCGATGCTTTGGGTGAGCAGCAACGTGGGCACGCCCATGCGCGCCGCGGCAAGCGCGGCCTCGGTGCCGGCATGGCCGCCACCGACCACGATCACGCCGTAGTGCCTGGGGTATTCCACGTTGCTGCTCCCGAAAAAGGGCCGGGCAGTATATCTGCCGCTTCCGCCGGTGTTCAGAATTCGACCACAGGGAATTTTGGTCGCTCTGCCCGGGATCTTCCAATCATTCAAGGATATTTCTCTCCCGGGAAGGAGAGGATACGAGGATGCTGTTACTGAAGAGGGCAGCCGGTGCTGTGGAGAAGCCTTAAAAGGTGTTTCCGATCAATCAGTTGCGGTAGGGGAAAGTCTGTGTGGGCGCAGCGTGGATGCTCTGTGCGGGCAGTGGACGAGGTGTGCATGAAACGTGGTTCTTGCTGTGAGGCTTGCGCTTGGGACGTTTGATCCACACGCCATCACCGGCGCCATCCACAGGCTGTGCACGGGTTATTTGCCGATGCAGAAGCTCGCAAAGATCTTTCCCAGAAGCTCATCCGGGCTGAGCTTGCCCGTGATGTCACCGAGAGACTGTTGTGCAAGACGCAGGTCTTCTGCCATCAACTCGGCACCGGCTCTCGAGAGGAGATTGGCTTGTGCATCCAGAAGTGCAGTCCGCGCTCTGGAGAGGGCATCCAGGTGACGTCGCCTCGCACTGAAGTTACCGCCTTCAACCGGGGTGAAACCCGCCATTCGGCTGATGATCTTCCGCAAGGAGTCCATGCCTTCACTCGTCAGTGCGGATACAGCGACACACGACATGCCCGATGCATCGCGTTCTCCCGCTGGTATACCGCTCAGATCGCACTTGTTCAGAACCACACAGATCTGCGGAAGCGGGGCTTGGAGACCAAGGAAGTGATCTGTGAGGACGTCTTCCGGTGCTTCCGGGCTGCAGCTGTCCATGACGAGTATCAGAAGATCCGTGGTTTCGGCTTCCTTCAGCGCCCGCCGTATGCCTTCCCGTTCGATGTCATCGGGGCTCTCACGCAGCCCTGCGGTGTCGGTGATGTGCACGGCCATGCCATCGATCAGGATGCGTTCGCGTACCAGATCCCGCGTGGTACCCGCTGTGGAGCTGACAATAGCTATATTGCTGCCAGCCAGAGCGTTCAGCAGGCTCGATTTGCCCGCGTTCGGTTTTCCTGCCAGAAGCACGTGTATGCCATCGCGCAACAGCTGCCCGGTCCGTGCAACCGACACCGTTTCCGCAATCGATGAGAGCAGTGAAGCGATGCGCGCCTGCGTGTCCGAGTCCCTGAGCAGGTCGATCTCCTCCTCCGGAAAATCAATGCACGCTTCGACGAAGATCCTGAGGTGTGTGAGTTCCTCGACCAGTGCGTCGACCCGCTCGGAAAACGCACCGTGCATGCTGCGCGATGCGCTCCGTGCGGCTTCACGGCTTGCGCTGTCGATCAGATCGGCGATGGCTTCGGCCTGAGCGAGATCGATCTTGCCGTTCAGATAGGCCCGTTCGCTGAATTCGCCGGGTCGCGCCATGCGTGCGCCCAGGGCGAGAGTGCGGTCAAGGAGCATATCCAGCACCACGGGCCCGCCATGACCCTGGAGTTCGATGATGTCATCCCCGGTGAAACTTGCAGGTGCCGGGAAAAACACAACGATGCCGGAGTCGATCGCCTCTCCGGTCGCATCGCGGAAAGACGCCAGCGTTGCAGTGCGTGCTGCGGGTGTTTTACCCGTGATGGTGAGGGCTATGCGGCGCGCCTCAGGTCCAGCGACTCTGACGATGCCGATCCCGCCGCGTCCCGGTGCGGTCGCGATGGCAGCGATCGTCTCCGGGCGCGTTGCGGGCTTGCTCATGGATCAGTTTTCACGCTCGATCTGCCGGGTGATGACCCATTGCTGCGATATCGACAGCAGGTTGTTTACCAGCCAGTACAGCACCAGGCCTGCAGGGAAGAACAGGAAGAACACCGTGAAGATGATCGGCATGAACTGCATCACCTTTGCCTGCATGGGATCAGGCGGCGGGGGGTTCAGTTTCTGCTGGTAGTACATCGACGCGCCCATCAGCAGTGGCAGCACGAAGTAAGGGTCCATCACGGACAGATCGTGGATCCAGGCGCCCAGTGGGGCCTGGCGCAATTCCACGCTCTCCAGCAGTACCCAGTACAGCGACAGGAACACCGGCATCTGGATCAGG
Source organism: uncultured Gammaproteobacteria bacterium (assembly GCA_903921135.1). Taxonomy (GTDB): domain Bacteria; phylum Pseudomonadota; class Gammaproteobacteria; order Pseudomonadales; family UBA5518; genus UBA5518. The sequence continues at coordinate 11,190 of CAIXOY010000144.1, read as the reverse complement.
ATGGGCAGGCAACCGCCGAGCGGGTTCACTTTCTCCTTTCGGTAGAGATCCATCGTTTCCTGCGAGAGCTTCTGGCGGTCGTCTCCGTAGCGGTCGCGCAGCTCGAGCATTTTCGGTTGCAGCTTGCGCATCTTCGCCATGGATCTGTAACTGGCTGCGGAAAGGTGGAAGAAGGCGCCCTTCACCAGCAGTGTAAGAAGAATGATGGCGACGCCCCAGTTGCCGGCTCCGCCACCGATTTCGATCACTTGTCCGAAGGCGTGCAACTTGCCCGTGGCAAAGAAGTAGAGCAGCGCGAACAAGGGCTGCGCGATCCACCACAGCCAGCCGTAGTCGACTGTCAGGTCAAGGCCTGGCGAAATGTCGAAGAGGCGGTACTGGTCTTTGGGGCCCGCGTAGAAGCGTGCGCCGAGTGTCGCTGTCGCTCCGGGTTGCACGGTCACCAGGGGACTGGTGAACCGCGCGATGTTGAACCCCGAATCGCTGTGCAACATGTCGATGCGGTTGGTCTGCGAGTCAACCGGTATCCACGCGCTCACGAAGTAGTGCTGTACGAGCGCGATCCACCCGCCTGCAGTTTGCGCGTTGTAGGGTTCCTCAGGGAGCGAGTCGAAACTGTGTTTGAGGTATTTCTCTTCAACCGTCCGGCTCGCGAAGCCAACGAAAGGCTGTATCCCCAGCGCTCCGCCCGTGGCGCTCGGATCCGGGCTGCTGTCACGACGCAGTTGCCCGAAGAGAGCGGCTTGCCAGTTTTTGGTGCTGCGGTTTTCGATCGTGTACTCGAGATCAGAGACATAGGAGCCGCGTTTGAACGTGTAACGCTTCAGGATTGCGATGCCCGTGCCGGTCGCATGCTCGAGCGTGACCACAAGTGTGTCTTCGCCGTCTGCGAGTGCCCAGGAGGTTTTCGCGCTGGTGAAACGCGGACGCCCTTTGGCCGTGTCTGTGCCGTCGGGTCCGACAAGCCCGCTTTGTGCGGTGTAGTTGCGGTCAGCCGTTTGCTGCAGAAGGCGGAACGGGAGGTCCGTCCTGCCAAGCTCGGCGTGGAATTTCGGCAGTGAGACGGCCACGATGTCCCCGCCTGACAGCGATATCTCGAGTTGCAGGGTATCTGTGCTGATATGGACGGTATCGGAGTCTGTTTTTGCGGCAGGCTGTGCCACGACAGCGGGCTCGGGTGCATGTACGGAAGGCAGGTCGGATGGCGCGGCAAGCTGTGGTGCAGATGCGATATCGGTGGGCGCCGGAGCGGCTGTGTTCTCCAGCGGCGCAGCCTGAACGGGCGCCGCCTGCACGGTGGCCGGTTTCTGAGCATGCTCCAGCCGGAAGGTGTTCCATTCGACCAGCGTCATCCAGCCGACGAGCGCCAGGGCGATCATGAGTGCGTAGCGCTGGATGTCCATCAGTCTGGCGTGTCCGTGGTACAGGTTTCAGGGTGGCGTGGCGGGACGGGATCGTAACCGCCCTCGGCCCACGGATGACAGCGGGCGAGTCGCCAGATCGTGAGCCCGGTTCCGCGCAGGGCGCCGTGTTCCAGCAGGGCATCGTAGCCGTACAGGGAACAGGTTGGGTGGAACCTGCAGTGGCGCCCGAAGATGGGGCTCAGGAAGAAGCGGTAAAAGCGGATCAGCCCGAGGAGGGCTCTGACAGGGAGTGAGATGCCAGGACCGATGGCGCGCGCTTGAGGAGTCGGGTCCATAAGGTGTCCAGCCGCTGCCTGATGCCTGCGTTGTCCAGATCAGCAATGCCGTTTCGCGCCATGACGACGATGTCGAGACCGGCAAGCACCTGTTGGCGCAAACGGTAGGACTCGCGAACTTGCCGCTTGAAGCGGTTTCTCCCGGTGGCGAGGCGGCACGCCTTCTTCGGCGCCACCACCCCCAGGCGGGGAGAACACGTCTGACCGGGTCTGGCGAGGAGGACGATCTCCCCGGCAGAAAAGCGCAGTGGCGGATTGTCGAAGACGCTCTTGAATTCGGCGGGCTTGAGCAGTCTCGCCTCTCTGGGAAAGCGTGAGATGCCCATGCATCCGCGCGAGGCCCGGAGACTCAGGCCGTGAGGCGCTTGCGCCCTTTGGCACGGCGACGCGCAAGGACGATGCGGCCGTTGCGGGTTGCCATGCGTGCACGGAAACCGTGGGTGCGCTTGCGCTTGAGATTGCTGGGCTGGAATGTGCGCTTCATGGACGTGCTGCCTTGAGACCCCAAAGAGGGGGGCTGAAACAAAAGGGGTCGCAGTCTAGTTAACGCGGCATGTCCGGGTAAACCCGTCGGTGTCGGTAGCTGCCGGGAATTTTCCAGTTCGTCCGGGCGCGCCAGATTTCCGCCTGGGGGCGGGGTGCTGCGTTCGGAGGATGGTCTCCAGCATGGTTGGGTGGGGATATGGGCGTGCTTGTGGACAACTTCCTGAAGTCCTTGAAGCAAAAGGCATGTTCTTGTTCAGAACATGTGGGTGTCAGGTGGGCGTGATGGGGAAATCCCGCTGATGCCTTGGGTTGCACCGGGTTCCAACGCGCTCGAGGTGCACAGGGTATCAATAATATACAAACAGGTTATCCACAGAATCATCAATCTCTCCGGCCACCTCTCTGATGTTCCTCCACAGGCGGGAGAGATTTTTAATTGTTTATAAACAATAGGTTACGAGAAACACAAATTTCTTTTTGCGCGGTGTGGATAAGACCTGTGGACAACGTTAGAATGCGCGTCCCGGGTTTTCCACGCATAAGACAAGGCCCGGAACATGATCACTTGCGGTATCTAGGAAGCGTTTGGATGGATGTCACCTGGCAGCGCTGCAGCAGCTTCCTGCGCGACGAAATGCCCCCCCAGCAGTTCAATACCTGGATAAGGCCTCTGCGTGCGCAGGAGTCTGCGGATGAACTGCAGCTGATTGCCCCCAACCGGTTTGTAAAAGACTGGGTTCACGACAAGTACATCGAGCGCATCCGCCAGATCGTCCGCGAGGTCTCCGGTGGTCGCATCGCCCATGTTCAGCTCGATGCCGCCGGCCGCGAAGCTACGGACAAAAAACCGCCAGAGCGACTCCTGGCGCCCTCACCTGTCCTGCGTGGGTCCGAACTCGATGCAGCTGCGCCGCCCTCGAGAAAGGTCGAGGCAGAGGTTCCGGTGCGGCAGCACCACTACCTCATCGAGGGCTATACCTTCCAGAATTTCGTCGAGGGCAAGAGCAACCAGCTTGCCCGTGCGGCCGCCCAACAGGTGGCGCAGAACCCGGGTGGCGCCTACAACCCTCTCTTTATTTATGGCGGTGTGGGACTCGGTAAAACCCACCTGATGCACGCCGTTGGTAACGCCCTGCTCGCCAACGACCCCAACGCGCGCATCGTCTACCTGCACTCCGAGCGTTTTGTTGCGGATATGGTCAAGGCGCTGCAGTTGAATCAGATCAACGACTTCAAGCGCTACTACCGTTCGGTGGACGCCTTGCTGATCGACGATATCCAGTTCTTTGCCGGCAAGGAGCGCTCGCAGGAGGAGTTTTTCCACACCTTCAATGCCCTGCTCGAGGGTGGGCAGCAGATGATCCTCACCTGCGACCGCTATCCCAAGGAAATCGACGGCTTGGAGGAACGGCTGAAGTCCCGCTTCGGTTGGGGCCTTACGGTAGCTGTCGAGCCACCGGAGCTCGAGACCCGTGTCGCCATACTGCTCAAGAAAGCGGAACAATCGGGCGTGGACTTGCCCGCCGATGCGGCGTTTTTCGTGGCGCAGCGCATCAAGTCCAACGTCCGGGAGCTTGAGGGAGCACTCAAGCGGGTCATTGCGAGCGCCCAGTTCACCCACCGCCGCATCGATATCGACCTGGTAAAGGAGTCGCTGAAGGATCTTCTCGCGCTGCAGGACCGGCAGATCAGTCTGGACAACATCCAGCGCACGGTGGCGGAGTACTACAAGATCAAGCTCTCTGATTTACTCTCTGCCCGGCGCAGCCGCTCGGTGGCGCGTCCACGGCAACTCGCGATGGCCTTGGCCAAGGAGCTCACCAATCACAGCCTCCCTGAGATTGGTGACAGCTTTGGTGGCAGAGATCACACGACCGTGCTTCATGCATGCAGGAAAATCAAAGAGTTAAGAGACTCAGACCCAGATATGCACGAAGACTACAAGAATCTTTACCGTTCGCTGTCGGCCTGAGACGCCGCTGCGCAGCCCGTTTTTCCGGAGACCGCTTCCATGAAATTCTCGATTTCCCGTGATGCCTTGCTGAAGCCCCTCAACCTGGTTGCCGGTGTAGTGGAGCGCCGTCAAACACTGCCGGTGCTCTCCAACGTGCTGCTGTCGCTCGATGGCGACCGTCTCTCGCTCACGGGAACGGATCTGGAGGTCGAGCTCGTCGGACATATCCGGCTATCGCAACCCGGCGAGAGCGGCGAGGTCACCGTGCCTGCGCGCAAGCTCGCGGATATCTGCAAATCCTTGCCCGACGCCGGAATGCTCGAGTTTTCGCTCGATGACCAGCGGCTCAACCTGCGCTGCGGGCGCAGCCGGTTCACGCTCTCGACACTACCTGCCAGTGACTTCCCCAGCATCGAGCATTCGCCTTCGATGGTCGAATTCGCGCTCCCGCAAGGTCAATTGAAGAAGCTGATCGACCGCACGGCCTTCTCGATGGCGCAGCAAGACGTTCGCTATTACCTGAACGGAACCCTGTTCGAACTGACGCCCAAGCGCTTGCGTGCTGTGGCAACAGACGGTCACCGGCTGGCCTTGGCGACGCTCGAAGCGGATATGCCCGGCGTCAAAGCGGATGTACACGCCATTCTTCCCCGCAAAGGTGTACTGGAACTGCAGCGCCTGCTTCAGGACCCGGAGGCCGAGGCGCGCGTTTCCTTTGGCGGTGCTCTCTTCCGGGTAGTGACGCCGGATTACGCCTTCAGCTCCAAGCTTGTGGACGGCAAATTCCCCGATTACACCAAAGTGCTTCCCAAGCCGGCGGGTAAGAGCCTTACAGCGGCGCGCGCCGAGATGAAAGATGCGCTCAGCCGCGCCTCCATCCTCTCGAACGAGAAGTTCCGTGGGGTACGGCTCGTGATCGAGGAGGGCTCCGTGCAGATCCTGGCCAGCAACCAGGAGCAGGAGGAGGCGGAAGAAAGCGTTGCTGTCGATTACACGGGCGATCGTGTCGAGATCGGCTTCAACGTCAGCTATCTCATTGATGTATTGTCGGTTTTGGGTGGCGAGTCCGTCCGTGTCCAGTTCTCTGACGGCAGCAGCAGCGTGCTCATGGAGGACCCGGCTGTCGACGGTGCACTCTACGTCGTGATGCCCATGCGGCTCTGACGACGGGTTTTCATGTCGATTCGACGGCTTCGGGTGCAGGGCATCAGGAATCTCCAGGACGTTGATCTAGAGCTGGCCAGCGTGAATGTGTTTTTCGGTGCCAATGGCAGCGGAAAGACCAGCCTGCTCGAGGCGGTGTATGTGCTGGGGTCTGGCAAGTCGTTCCGTGCCCCCCGGCTCGATCCGGTGATCACCCACCAGTCCCCAGAGTGCGTCGTGCATGCCGCCATTACGGATTCCCACGGCAGTTCCATCCCGATGGGGCTTGCTCGTCAGCGAAACGGGGAGTTTCAAGGGCGGATCCAGGGCCGAACGGTGCAGAACGCGGCCGAACTCGCCCGCTGCTTACCCCTGCAGCTGATCAATTCCGACACATTCCAGCTCTTGGAAGGCGGCCCGAAGAGCCGGCGGCAGTTTCTCGATTGGGGTGTGTTCCACGTGGAACAGGGTTTCCACGCTGTTTGGCTCGATGTGCAGCGCGCGCTCCGGCAGCGCAACGCCTTGCTGCGCCATGCTAGACTCGCGCCTGATCAATTGGAGGCTTGGGACATCCACCTTTCTGCCCGTGCGGAAGAGTTGGATGCCTTCAGGCGTGGCTATTTCGACGCCTTTTACCCCCAGTTCACCGCAACTTTGGGTGAGTTGGCGTCACTGGAGGATGTGGATCTGTCATACCAGCGTGGCTGGGACAAGGAGACCCCCCTCAAGGATGTTCTTCGCGAGAGCCTAAGCCGCGACCATGAGCGCGGATTTACGGTGCAAGGTCCTCACAGGGCCGACATCCGGGTCCGGGTAAAAGGCCAGAGTGCGGAGCAAGTGCTCTCCCGAGGCCAGCAGAAACTGGTTGTCTGTGCGATGAAGGTGGCGCAAGCGAGGGTGTTTTCCGCCAATCGGCAGCGAGATTGCGTGTTTCTCGTCGACGATTTGCCCTCTGAGCTGGATAGAAGGCATCGCTCCGCCTTGGCCGCCCTCTTGAGCAGTCTGGGCTGTCAGGTTCTGGTGAGTTGTGTTGACCGTGCGGATCTCGAGGCTGTGTGGCCCTCGGTTCCGGAAGACCAGAGGCGGATGTTCCACGTGGAACAAGGCCGTTTCACACATGTATCGTGGCATTGAACAGGAAGCAGGAACATGGAACCAGGTGAGCAGCCGGTAGGTGGAAGCTACAGCGCCGACAGCATCAAGGTGTTGAAGGGCTTGGATGCCGTTCGCAAACGCCCCGGGATGTACATAGGTGATACCGATGATGGCACGGGCCTGCACCACATGGTTTTCGAGTTGGTCGACAACTCCATAGATGAGGCGCTGGCCGGTCACTGCAACGAGATTTTCGTGGTGCTGCACCCGGATGAATCCGTCACCGTCACCGATAACGGCCGTGGGATTCCCACGGACATGCACGAAGAGGGCATGTCCGCAGCCGAACTGATCATGACCACGCTCCATGCGGGCGGGAAGTTCGGTGAGGAGGGTGGTGGTTACAAAGTATCGGGTGGATTGCACGGTGTAGGCGCGTCCGTGGTGAATGCGCTGTCCTCCAAGCTCACGTTGACCATCCGCCGTGGCGGCAAGGTTCACGAGCAGATTTACCGGCATGGCGTGGCTGAAGCGCCCTTGGCCGTGGTGGGGGACACCAGCCACCGCGGCACCGAGATCCGCTTTCATCCCTCGGCAGAGACCTTCCGCAACATCGAGTTCCATTTCGATATCCTCGCCAAGCGCCTGCGTGAACTCGCATTCCTCAATTCCGGGCTCACCATCCATCTGAAGGACGAGCGCTCCGGGCAGGACATCACATACTTCTACGAAGGCGGCGTGAAGGCCTTCGTCGAGTTCCTGAACACCAACACCAAGTCGGTCAATGATGTGTTCCATTTCCGGTCCGAGCAATCCGGGATCGGCGTGGAAGTGGCCATGCAGTGGAACGACACCTACCAGGAGAACGTCCTCTGCTTTACCAACAACATTCCCCAGCGTGATGGCGGCACCCACCTTGCGGGCTTCAGGGCGGCCCTGACCCGCACCCTGAATACCTATATAGAGAAGGAAGGACTTGCCGGTAAAGGCAAGGTCGCCACTACCGGCGATGATGCTCGCGAGGGTCTGACGGCCGTCATTTCCGTGAAAGTGCCTGATCCGAAGTTTTCCTCGCAGACGAAAGACAAACTGGTTTCCTCCGAGGTGAAGCCCGCCGTCGAGTCTGCCATGGGGGACAAATTCGGATCGTATCTCCTTGAATTTCCTAAAGAAGCTAAAGATATCGTACAGAAGATGCTGGACGCGGCGAGGGCCCGTGAGGCGGCGCGCAAGGCTCGCGAGATGACCCGAAAGAATCCCCTGCAGATTGCGGGGTTACCGGGAAAGCTTGCCGACTGCCAGGAGAAGGACCCTGCCTTGTCCGAACTCTTTCTGGTCGAGGGCGACTCCGCCGGAGGCTCTGCCAAGCAGGGGCGGGACAGGCGTTCGCAGGCCATCCTGCCGTTGAAAGGCAAGATCCTGAACGTCGAACGTGTCGCCAGGGAGCGCGTCATCTCCTCGCAGGAGATCGCCACCCTTGTGACCGCGCTGGGTTGCGGGATCCTGGAAGAGTTCAACGCCGACAAGGCCCGCTACCACCGCATCATCATCATGACCGACGCCGATGTGGACGGTTCCCACATCCGCACACTGCTGCTCACGTTCTTCTACCGCCAGATGCCGGCGCTGATCGAGCGTGGCTATGTCTACATCGCGCAGCCCCCGCTCTACAAGATTGCCAAGGGCAAGCAGCAGCAGTACCTCAAAGACGACGACGCGATGTCCCAGTTCCTGACCCAGGCCGCGCTGGACGGTGCCGCGCTGCACGTGAACCGCGAAGCGCCCGGCATATCCGGCACGGCACTCGAGACGCTAGTGACCACTTACCGCCGCGTTATGCGGATCATCGACCGCATGTCACGGCTCTACCCGCGGCGCGTGCTCGAGGAGCTGGTGCATCACGAACTTCTCGACGTGAGCGGCGGCCTCGACCGGGCCCGCATCGAACAGTGGCTGGAAGGTCTGTCGGCGCGTTTCGCCGGCGAGGGCCGCTCCGGTGACGATCGCTACACCTTCCGCGTTCACGAAGACGAGGAGCGTCACCAACCGCTTCCCGCGGTGGACGTGCTCAGCCACGGCGTAAGCACCGCTTATGTGCTCAGCCGCGATTTCCTCGGCTCAGGCGAATACCGTGAAATCGCGGGTCTTGGCGCCACACTCTCCGGTCTGATCGAAGCCGATGGCTACGTGAGACGCGGTGAGCGCGAGCATCCGGCTACAGACTTCGGTGCCGCTCTGGAGTTCCTCATGTCCGAGGCGCGCAAGGGTTACGGCATCCAGCGCTACAAGGGCTTGGGTGAGATGAACCCGGAGCAGCTCTGGGAAACCACCATGGATTCCGCCCAACGCCGGCTGTTGCGGGTGACGGTCGAGGACGCGCACTCCGCCAATCAGCTGTTCATCACCTTGATGGGCGAGGAAGTGGAGCCGCGGCGGGAATTCATCGAGCGCAACGCGCTGTCGGTGGCAAACCTCGACATCTGAAGCCCTCGGGGTTCAGGCGGCCGCGGCGAACTCCCTGAGCCGCGCCTCGATCCAGGCTTGCGCTTCGCGTGTGAGCGCGGCCGCCTCGCGGTCCGCGCTGGACAGGGGCGGCGAAATCGCCACCCGGATGGTGCCGGGAAACTTGATCAGTCTTCGCCCCGGCCAGCATTTTCCCGCATCGTGTGCCACGCACAGGATGTCTGCGCCCGCGCGAATCGCGAGTTGCGCCGCGCCGCGCGTGAAGCGGATGGCCTGTCCGCTCTCGACGCGTGTTCCCTCCGGAAAGATCAGAACGCTGTTGCCCTGGCCCAGTCGCGCGGCACCCTGTTCCACAAGTTGCTTCAGTGCCGCGCGCGGGTTGTCACGGTCGATGGCGATCGGGCGCAACAAGCGCAGCGCCCAACCGAAAAACGGAATCGACAGCAACTCGCGCTTGAGCAGGATGCACACCTGCGGAAACAGCGTCGCGAGGAAAATCGTCTCCCAGCTGCTCTGGTGATTCGCTACCACCACGCAGCCACCCGAAGGCAGGTTCTCGAGCCCCTGCACCTCGTATCGGATCCCGCAGGCAATGCGCGCCCACTGCACCACAAACCGGTTCCACGATATCAGCAGGCTGTAGCGGCGCGGGTAATCCACGAAGGGCGAGACCAGCAACATCACTACGCTGTGCAGGCAAACGCTCACACCGTAGACCGCGTAGAAAAGCAGCGACCGCAAGGCTGCAACGAGATACGCCAGTGAGCCGTTCTCAGCCGCCACGGTCGTCGTTCCCGCCGATGCATGCGCGCTCACCGTGCAAGGCGCTACTGTGCACGGCGGCCTGGCCCATCACCCCACCGCCAGCGCCGAGATATCGGCCACGGCAAGAAATGCCGCCCGCAAGCGCGCGAGAAGTGCCATGCGGTTGTTCCGCAGCGCAGTGTCCTCGCTCATCACGAGTACCTGCCCGAAGAAATCGTCCACCGGGGCGCGCAGTTCTGCGAGCCGGATGAGCGCAGCGCTGTAGTCGCCACGCGCGAGCAGAGGCGCGCATGCGTCGATGGCTGACTCAAGCGCCGCGGCCAATGACGACTCTGCCGCGTCCTGGAAGAGTGCAGGGTCGACAGAGACCGGAACGGAGCCCTCGGCCTGCTTCTGCAGGATGTTCGCGACACGCTTGTTCGCGGCGGCCAGTGTGGCTGCCTCGGGCAGGGCCGAGAACGCCGATACGGCCCGCACGCGGCGATCGACATCGAGCGGCGCTGTGACGCCGCGTGCCTGCACAGCCATGACGCATTCCACACGAAGGCCTGCATCGGCGTACCAGGCGCGGAAACGCTCGAGCATGTAATCGCGCACATCCGCTACCACAGATGCCCCGCGTGGCAGATTGCGATGTGCTGCTGCTGCAGCCTCCAGCAAGGGCTGCAGGTCGAGCGGAAGTTCACGCTCGACGATGATCCGGAGCACCCCTAGCGCGGCGCGGCGCAGCGCAAAGGGGTCTTTGGAGCCTGTGGGCGGTTGGCCGATGCCGAAAATTCCGACCAGCGTGTCGAGACGGTCGGCGATTGCCAGCGCCGCGCCCACCTCGGTCTGCGGCAGCGCGCCGCCTGACTGCCGCGGCAGATATTGCGCGACCAGAGCCTCGGCTACTGCGGCAGGCTCGCCGTCGTTCAGCGCGTAATAGCGCCCCATCGTGCCTTGCAGCTCGTCGAACTCCAGCACCATTTCGGAGACCAGATCCGACTTCGACAACTCGCCCGCGCGCCGGCAGAGCGCCGCATCGGCGCCAAGCTGCGCACCGATGTGCCCGGCAAGTGATGCCACGCGCTCGGTCTTGTCCCAGACCGAACCCAGGTCGGTCTGGAACACCACGCTGCGCAAGCGTTCGCGCCGCGCAGCGAGCGTGGTCTGCCGATCCTGCGCATAGAAAAATGCGGCGTCTGACAGCCGCGGGCGAATCACCCGCTGGTTGCCTGCCACCACCTGGGCAGGGTCTCTGCTCTCGATGTTCGCGACGGTCACGAAGCAGGGCAGGAGCGCTCCGGCCGCATCACGCACCGGGAAGAATTTCTGGTGCCCTTTCATCGAGGACACGAGCGCCTCGGCGGGGACCTCGAGGAAGCGCTCCTCGAAACGTCCGGCGAGCGCGCAGGGCCACTCGACCAGGCTGCAGACTTCTTCGAGCAGAGCCGGATCCAACTCAGCCTGCCCGCCCGCAGCCTGCGCTGCGGCGTCGACCTGACGCGCGACCTCCGCGAGGCGCTCCTCGTGATCCGCGATCACGAAGCCGCGCGTGCGCAGCGTCTGCGCGTACTCCGCCGCATTCGCAAGCGCAATCGACGAT
>CAIXOY010000143.1 GCA_903921135.1 uncultured Gammaproteobacteria bacterium | reverse complement strand
TGTGGGCCGTCTGCGGGCATCGCAAGACCGCTGCCGCGCCTCTCCCGCGACGGCGCCGTGCCTGTCATGCTTCGCCCCATGAACGACACCTACTCCGCGCTCTCGCTGGCGCGACATGCACTCGATGATTCGCCCTGGCCTGCGGCCTGGCGCAAGGCCGAGCCGCGCCCGGGTTACGACGTCGTGATCATCGGCGGTGGCGGGCACGGGCTGGCCACGGCCTATTACCTCGCGGCGAATCACGGCATCCGCAACGTCGCGGTGCTCGAGCGCGGATACATCGGCTCTGGCAACGTCGGGCGCAACACCACGCTGGTCAGATCCAACTACCAGACGAACGGCAACACCCAGTTCTTCGAGTTCTCGCTGAAGCTGTGGGAAGGGCTGTCGCATGCCCTGAACTACAACGTGATGCTCTCCCAGCGCGGTCAGATCGTGCTGGCGCATGGCCCCGGGCAGCTGGATTCCCTGGCCCGCAAGGGCAACACCATGCTGCTGAACGGCATCGAGGCTGAGCTCCTCGACCGGGCAGCGCTGATGCGCCTGCTGCCCTATCTGGATTACTCGGCCCGCGCGCGCTTTCCGCTCTACGGGGGCCTGTTGCAGCGCCGCGCCGGCACGGTGCGCCACGATGCGGTGGCATGGGGCTACGCGCGCGCGGCCGATCGCCTGGGCGTGGACATCATCGAGAACTGCGAGGTCACGGGCTTCGTCACCGAGGGCGGGCGCGTGACCGGCGTGCGCACCAGCCGCGGCGAGATCGGCGCCGGGCGCACGGCGATCTCGGTGGCGGGGCATTCCTCGGAAGTGGCGCGGCTCGCGGGGCTTCGGCTGCCGGTCGAAAGCCACCTCCTGCAGGCCTTCGTCACCGAGCCGGTGAAGCCGCTGGTCGATCACGTGATTTCCTTCGGCGCGGAGTTGTTCTACATCTCCCAATCCGACCGCGGCGGGCTGGTGTTCGGCGGCCATATCGACGGTTTCAACAGTTACACGCAACGCGGCCAGCTCCCCAAGGTGCAGACGGTGGCGGAGTGTGCCGTGGCGCTGATGCCGGCGATCTCGCGCCTGCGCATCCTGCGTCACTGGGGCGGGATACAGGACATGACGCCAGACGGCAGCCCCTTCATCGGGCGCACGCCGGTGGACAACCTCTACCTGAACGCAGGCTGGTGCTACCAGGGCTTCAAGGCCACGCCCGCGACGGGCTGGTGCTTCGCACACACGCTGGCGCACGGCGAGGAACACCCGCTGATCCGGTGCTTCTCGCTCGACCGTTTCCACCACGGTGACGGTCTGGACGAATACGGCCTCGGCAACTGGACGTGGAAGCAGTAGCGCCATGCTGATCATTCCCTGCCCCGATTGCGGTGCGCGCGATTACACCGAGTTCCGCTACGGTGGCGATGCCAACCGCGCGCGTCCGCCGCACGGCGGTGGCAGCCTGCAGGACTGGCACGATCATGTCTTCGTCTTCGACAACCCCAAGGGCCCGCACCACGAGTACTGGCAGCACGTGATGGGCTGCCGCGAGTGGCTGGTGGTGGAGCGCAATACCGCAAGCAACACGCTGATCTCCGTGCGTCGCGCGCGTGATGCAAGGGCGGGCCGATGAGCCGCCGCCCGCACCGCGCGCCCACCGGCGGACGCATCGACCGCAGCCACATCCTGCCTTTCACGCTGGAGGGGAGGCCGCTCGCGGGTTTCGCAGGCGACACGCTCGCCTCTGCCTTGCTGGCGAACGGCATCTCGCTGGCAGGACGCAGCTTCAAGTACCACCGGCCGCGCGGTTTCGTCGGCGCGGGCGTAGAGGAGCCGAACGGCTTGTTCACCGTGGGGCGTGGCGCGCGCGCGACGCCGAACCTGCCGGGCACGCTGGTGGAATTGCACGAGGGGTTGGCGGCCAGCCGCCAGAACGGCACGCCCTCGGTCGGCTTCGATCTGATGGCCGTGAATGATCTGCTCTCGCCGCTGCTCGGCGCGGGCTTTTACTACAAGACCTTCATGGGCCCGCTGAAGGGCTCGTGGATGTTCTACGAGCGTTTCATCCGTCGTGCGGCCGGGCTGGGTGTGGCCCCGCGCGAGCCGGATCCGGACCGCTACGAGACACGCCACGCCTTCACCGATGTGCTGGTGGTGGGGGCAGGGCCTGC
>CAIXOY010000142.1 GCA_903921135.1 uncultured Gammaproteobacteria bacterium | reverse complement strand
CGTAGCGTTGCAGCACCCGCGCTTCGCGCTGCGTGGCCTCGCGTCTCGCTCACGCCGCTGCACATCCCTGTGCAGCGGCTGCCTGCATCCGTTAAATCGTTCCCGACGATTTCACGGATGAAGGCCGCTCCCGGGCAGAAGCCTCGGCCTGAAGCGCTCGATCTGCTGCCGTAGCAATCTTCCTATCGCGCGCATGGCGCGCTCCTACCCGATAGCGCAGGTGTCCCCACGTAGGAGCGGGCCACGCCCGTGATCAAGCCCGGTCGCGCGCATGGCGCAGGTGTCCCCAAGTAGGAGCGGGCCATGCCCGCGACCTCCTGACGATGCAGCACCCGCGCTTCGGGCCACAGGCCCTCCCTGCTCGCTCACGCCGCCGCACATCCCTGTGCGGCGACTGCCTGCATCCGCGGGATCGTTCCCGACGATCCCGCGGCTGAAGGCCGCTCACCGGGAGAGCCTGCGGCCCGAAGCGCTCGAACTGGCGCTGTGGGTGTCCATGTCGCTGCCGCTCTGCCGCTCTGCCGCGTAGCGCGCGATGTCCTTACAACTGCCTGCGATCGAGCGCTTGAGCCCGAGGCCTCTTCCCGAGAGCGGCCTTTCATCCCGGAAATCGTCGGGAACGATTTCCGGGATGTGGCAGCCCCGGCACAGGGATGTGCCGGGGCGGGAGCGAGCGGGAAGGGGCCTCGGGCTCAAGCGCGGGTGCCCCAGCCGAAGATGTCGCGGGCGTGGCCCGCTCCTACGGGAGGGCTGTCGCGGGCGTGGCCCGCTCCTACGGGAGGGCTGTCGCGGGCATGGCCCGCTCCTACGGGAGGGCTGTCGCGGGCATGGCCCGCTCCTGCGGGGGAGATCAGAAGCTGAGGATTTCGCGCTCGGTGACGAGCGCTTCCAGCGGCACATCCCACGCCTCACGCGGGATCGAGGGCAGCTCCTGGCAGGCGAAAGCCACGCCCACCAGTCGCGGTTTGCGGTTGTGGGGGTGCAGCCGGAAGGAGAAGGCGCGGTCGTAGTAACCACCGCCCATGCCGAGTCGCGTACCCGTGCGGTCGAAACCTGCGAGCGGCATGCACACCAGATCGAGTTGTGTGGCCGGGAGTTCATCCTGCGGGCGGAATCGTGGCTCGGGAATGCGTTGCGCGTTCGGCACGATCGGATCGCCTTCGCGGAAGCGCACGAAGCAGAGCCCGCCGTCACGGCGCATCACGGGCAGGTAGCAGAGCTTGCCGTGGCGCAGCGCCGAGTGGAGCAGGGCGAGGAGATCGACCTCGGGTCCCATAGGCCAGAAGAAGGCGATGCGGCGCGCGCTCCAGTAGAACGGTGATGCGCGCAGGCGCCGGCAGATGGCCTCGGAGGCGGCACGACGCTCGGGCATGGGCAACGCCCGGCGTGCGGAGCGGCACTGGGCCCGCAGTTGCTGGCGTGCGTTCATTCGTTCTTTTCTGCTGGAGGGGTAAAACAGGATCCCCGGCGCTACCGCTGCCGATGTCGCCCTTGAACCCAAAGGTTCAAGGCGGTGGTCTCCGAAACGCTTAAGGCTTTCCGACAGGCGGACATGCACACCGCGTAAACAGGAGACCCCCATGCAAGTGCTTATCGGCTCGAGGACTAACCGGCTGGCGAATAGTCCAGGGCGGGGCGGAGTATAACGCGGGCGCGTTACATCTCCATCTGGCGGTAGGAGGCGATGGTGTCGTCGAGCTTGCCGGAGAGCTTGCGCAGGCGCTCGCCCAGATCCTGCGTGCTCTTCTCGGTGGTGTGTCCCTGCTGCAGGAACTCGTGCGATATGTTGAGCGCGGCCATCACGGCGATGCGCTCCACGCCGATCACCTTGCCGCTCTGGCGGATGGCGCGCATCTGCTGGTCGAGGTAGCGGGCGGCTTCGAGCAGCCCCTCTTTCTGCGGGGCCGGGCAGGCAACCTGGTAGTCCTTGTCGAGGATCTGGACGCGGACGGTCTCGATGTCCTGGCTCACGAATCCTGCTCCAGCGAACGCAAGCGCATGATCATGGCCTCTACCTTGGAGCGGGCGTCTTCGTTCTTGCGGACCAATTGGGAGCGCTCCTCGCGGAGCATCCGTTCGGTGGCCTTGAGGGAGCGGATTTCCTGATCCATGCGCGCGCACAAGCGGATGAGCTCGTCGGCACGGTGTTCGAGGATCTTCAGTTGTTGAGCGTCCATGGATGCCTTCATCGCATCGCGGGGCGCAGGTACTATAGGAGCGGCAAATTTTGGGGTCAATCGGAAACCGCGCATCTCTCGCGCGGGCCGGGGCCTTTTTTCCGCGCGGCAACAAGGCACCCATGGACAGCGCACACGACGATCTCGAATTCATCGCCAACCGTCTGGGCAGCAGCGCATCCGTTGCACGGCTCCAGGGTGTGCTTGCCGGCAGCCTCTGCACGGGCATTCTCACGCCGCCTGCCGGTATGGCTTCCTTGCTTGCCCTGGGCGCTCCCTTGGGCGCCGAGGATCGCCGGGAACTGCAGGCTGGCGCTGATCTGGTCGCGCTTTCACTGCGCGACCCGGAGTTCGGTTTCAGCCTCTTGCTGCCCG
>CAIXOY010000141.1 GCA_903921135.1 uncultured Gammaproteobacteria bacterium | reverse complement strand
GGTTGACTTCACGTTGACTGTCCTCGTCTGGTTGTCGGATAACTGAAGTGTCTTTCTGCCGGGCGGCTGATTGTGAGCCGGCCCCGGAATCTACTCAGCAAAAGCGAGGCCAACTCGATAGCAAATTCACAAGCCTCTGTTTTGTATTGCTTTATCCGTCGCCAACCATTGATCGTTCACAATTCCATACGCCCGATTGTAAAAAAAATCGACACCTGAGACCGCTCATCTACCGTAACGATCATCAAACCGAACGATATCGTCCTCCCCCAGATAGCTCCCCGACTGCACCTCGATGATCTCGAGCGGGATCTTGCCCGGGTTCGCCAGACGATGCCTGCTGCCGATGGGGATGTAGGTGGACTGGTCTTCGTGGAGGGTTACTTCGTTGTCGCCGCAGGTCACGCGGGCGGTGCCCTTCACCACAATCCAGTGCTCGGCACGGTGGTGGTGCATCTGCAGGCTCAGTTGCTGCCCGGGATTCACGACGATCCGCTTCACTTGGAAACGGTCAGACTCCACCAGACTTTCATATGTGCCCCAAGGGCGATAGACGCGGGTGTGCAGCAGTGCTTCGCCGCGACCAGCCTTTTTGAGCGCGCTGACGATGTGCTTCACATCCTGCGCAGCGTCCTTGCTACTCACCAGCACGGCGTCCGCGGTTTCGATCACCACCACGTCTTGCAATCCGATCACCGCTGCAAGGCGGGACTCGGCCCGCACATAGGAATTGCCCACATCGCGCAGCATCACATCGCCCCGCGTGACATTGCCATCGGCATCAGGAGCACCGGCCTGCCAGAGTGCCGGCCATGAACCCACATCGTTCCAGCCGCAATCGAGCGGCACCACCGCGGCTCGCGCGGTACGCTCCATTACGGCATAGTCGATGGAATCGCTGGGGCAGGTGGCGAAGATGTCCTTCGGGATGCGGATGAAGTCGAGGTCTTCGGTGCCCGCCTCGTAGGCTTGGCGGCAGACGTCGAGCATCTGCGGTGCGTGCGCGCCCAACTCCTCGAGATAGCGATCGGCCCGGAAAACGAACATGCCGCTGTTCCAGAGATAGTCACCGCTGCTCAGGTAGGCGGTTGCGGTGGCGAGGTCAGGCTTCTCGGCGAAATGGCTGACGGAGCAGGCGCCCTCCCGCAACGGTGCGCCCTTGCGGATGTAGCCATAACCCGTCTCGGGCTGATCAGGCACGATGCCGAAGGTCACGATATAGCCCTCCCCCGCCAGCGCTTGCGCCGTGACAGCCGCGCGATGCAGCGCAGCCCAGTCGCGGATGACATGGTCCGCAGGCAATACCAGCAGCACCGCGTCTTCGGTCTGTTTCAGGGCATCGATGGCCGCCAGGGCAATGGCCGGGGCAGTGTTACGGCCGATGGGCTCGAGCAGGATCGAGCCCCCGGTGTGTCCGCCCTCGCGCAACTGCTGGGCCACCAGAAAGCGATGCTCGTTGTTGCAGACGACGATGGGCTCGCCAAGGCCGGGCAGGCCTTGCAGGCGCTCGAGGGTTTGCTGGAAAAGGGTGCGCTTGTCGTCGGCAAGCGGCAGGAATTGTTTGGGATATAGCTCGCGTGAAACAGGCCACAGGCGGCTGCCCACACCACCGGATAGCAGTACAGGGATCAGCATGAACGCTCCTTGTGTTTGCAGGCGTCAGTCGCGGAAATCAAAAGCTTCGGTGTCGCGGGCATGGCCCGCTCCTACGGGGATAGGGGCATATTGGTGCGCCCGATGCCGTAGTAGCTGAAGCCCAGATCGCTCATGAGCTGCGGGTCATACTGGTTGCGACCATCAAAGATCACGGGATGGCGGAGGAGGTCTTTCATGGCGGCGAAGTCGGGCTGACGGAACCGCTTCCATTCGGTGATCAGCAGCATGGCATCGGCGCCCTTCAGGGTGTCGTACTGGTACTCGGTCATGACGACGCGCCCATCGGCAATCCACTGTGGATCCAGTTCGGCGGCCGCTTCCTCCATGGCGACGGGATCGTATGCCGCTACCGTCGCGCCCGCTTCGACCAACCGACGGATCATCATCAGCGATGTTGCCTCCCGTACATCGTTGGTGTTGGGCTTGAACGACAGGCCCCACATCGCGAAATGACGCCCGCGCAGGTCCTCGCCGAAGTGTCGGCGGATCTTCTCCAGAAGCACCTGCTTCTGGGCCTCGTTGCGCGAATCCACAGCACGCAGCAAGGTGGTATCGAAATCGATTTCCTTGCCCATGCGGATCAGCGCACTGATGTCTTTGGGGAAGCACGAGCCACCGTAACCGCACCCGGCATAAAGGAAGGAGTAGCCGATACGCTCGTCGGAGCCGATACCCTTGCGCACGTTCTCGATGTCAGCGCCCAGGCGGTCGCACAGGTTCGACATCTCGTTCATGAAGGAGATACGCGTCGCGAGCATGGCGTTGGCTGCGTACTTGGTCATCTCCGCGTCGCGCACACCCATCAACATCAATCGGTCGTGGTTGCGCAGGAAGGGCTCGTAGAGCTTCGCCATCATCCGACCGGCCTTTTCAGAGTCGGTGCCCACCACAACACGGTCCGGGCGGCGGAAGTCATTCACCGCCGCGCCTTCCTTCAGGAACTCGGGGTTGCTGACGACATCGAACTCGATCTGCACGCCCCGGGAGTCGAGTTCGGCGCTGATCGCAGCACGCACCTTGTCGGCGGTACCCACGGGAACGGTGGATTTGTCGATCACCACCGCGTACTTCTGGAGGTGCTTCCCGATATCGCGTGCTACCGCAAGCACATAACGCAGATCAGCCGAGCCGTCCTCGCCGGGCGGTGTGCCCACGGCAATGAAGATGTATTCGGAAGCGGCCACGGCAGCAGCGACATCGCCTGTGAACGAGAGCAGACCACCCTGCACCGCCTGCTCCACCAAGGGCTTGAGGCCCGGCTCGAAGATGGGGATATCGCCTGCCTGCAAACGCGCGAGCTTGCCTTGGTCGTTATCGACACAAGCAACATGGTTACCCATCTCGGCGAAACAGGCGCCCGTTACCAGGCCGACGTATCCGGTGCCGATCACAGCAATGCGCACGGGCTTCCTTCCTTAATGGCTGCTCGAGGCGCTGAGTTTAGTTCCATTTCCCTACCCTTTGGTGACCACGCCGACACCCCGCGCCGAGGATGACGCTGAAGCCCAAACTCTCTAGAATCCGCGCACCCTGCCCTCCCGGAGCATCCCCGGTTGAACATACCCGCCGCACGGCGTGAGCCCTCCGCGCAGAATGCCTTCACCCGGGACGAACTCCTTGCCTGCGGCCACGGCCAGATGTTCGGCCCCGGCAATGCGCAGTTGCCGGTGGGAAACATGCTGATGGTCGACCGCATCACCCGCATCAGCACAGATGGCGGCGAGGCCGGCAAGGGCGAGATCGTTGCCGAACTCGATATCCACCCCGACCTGTGGTTCTTCGGCTGCCACTTCATAGGCGATCCCGTGATGCCGGGCTGCCTGGGGCTCGATGCCATGTGGCAGCTCGTCGGGTTTTTCCTCGGCTGGAAGGGCAACCCGGGGCGCGGGCGCGCGCTTGGCGCGGGTGAAATCGAGTTTCGCGGGCAGGTACTGCCCACCGCCAGCAAGGTCGAGTACCACATCCAGTTGAAGCGGGTCATCGAGCGCAAACTCGTGATGGGCATCGCTGACGGCAGGGTCTCCGTGGACGGTAAAGTCATCTACACAGCCAAGGATCTGCGGGTGGGGCTCTTCACCAAAGTCGAAGACCTCTGATCGCGGCTTCCTGTCGCGGCGTTCTGTTTGATCGAGCATGAAGGGGGAAACATGAGGCGCGTCGTGGTCACCGGCATGGGCATCGTCTCGTGCTTGGGCAACACCAAAGAGAGCGTGACCGAATCACTCCGCGAGGGCCGCTCGGGCATCCGCTTTGCGCCGGAGTATGCGGAACGGGGTTTCCGCAGCCGCGTTGCAGGCCGGCCCGAGGTTGATTTCGCTGCACTGATCGATCGCAAGCAGCTGCGATTCATGGGTGATGCGGCTGCTTACGCGTACATCTCGATGAAGAACGCTATCGAAGATGCCGGCCTGACCGAGGCGGAGGTCAGCAACGAGCGCACGGGCATCATCGCCGGCTCGGGCGGTGCGTCCTCTTCGAACCAGGTGGAAGCCATAGACCTGCTTCGGGAGAAAGGCATCAAGCGCGTCGGCCC